>CAISXI010000207.1 GCA_903889425.1 uncultured Roseiflexaceae bacterium
GAGCGCATGATAATGCGCTCATCCTCCTGATTTGCGTAGATACTACGGGCGTGGTGTTCTACTTGGAGTGGGTGTTTTGGTGGCGGTACGGGTAGCAGTAGCGGTGCTCGTTCTGCTGGCAGTCAGCGTACTGGTTTTTGTCCGGGTAGATGTGGGGGTTCGTGTGATTGTTCTGGTACGAGTCGCAGTCATTGTTGATGTGTTGGTACGGGTAAGTGTATTACTCCGTGTCAGGGTCGCAGATTTTGTGCGGGTGGCAGAACGGGTCGCTGTTGCGGTTTTGCTTACCGTTGCCGTGCGGGTGACCGTTGCCGTGCGGGTGACCGTTGCCGTATTGGTGGGGGTGGGCAGGCGCGACGTATCGATGAATGCTATGGCGAGGTTGTAGTTGCTGCCAGCCACAATCCCCATCACATGGGCGATGTAGTTTGGGGTAATGCGCTCATTGGCGCTATTACTCCCCCAAATGGTGAGCTTATCATCGGTGGTAAGCAATACACTATGAGTTGCGCCTGCCGCAATCATACTGACATCACTATCTGAGGGGATGATTTGTTCGGCTGTTTGTCCGACGTTACTCGCGCCTGGGTTCAAAAAACCAACGACTTTGGTATTGTATGTCATATCCCCCGTATTGGAGTCAATGTGATCATGTGATTGCACGACGAGGGTATGGCTTCCTCCCACGGCATAATTGATATAACGATAATCTGGATTTGGTGGTTTGCGAATAGTGACTGTTTTGGCGCCTGTCGTATCATTGGTGTAGACCCAATCCACTAAATAGTTCTGTGAAATTGTGCTGCCATTCACTACGACCGATCCAGCAATCATTGCGACACAGTGATTATCGTAACATTTAATCGACATAATATTGTTTAAATTACTCATAGGGAGTGTTTTTTTGGAATTTCCTCCCCAGAGTGTTACCAAATTCGATAATAATGGATTTCCATTATTATCAACGGCACCGGTATCCGTAATTGAATAGGCAATACTAAAATCACGTCCTGCAGTAATGTCAACAACTTGCCCCAGATTTGCGGGGATGTTTAATTGCCCTGATTTATTGCTTCCCCAAGCCCAAATCGTGCCATTAGTGTCAATTGCCATGGAATGATAGGTGCCGTTGGCAATGCCATAGACATCTGTTAAGGTACTGGGTACGGTTGATTGTCCTTCGCTATTATCGCCCCATGCAATCACTGTCGAATCCGAAATAATCGCTAGGGCATGATTTACCCCTGCAACCATATATTGAATGTCGGTGCGAATGGTGGGTAGATCATTGGGGTTTGCGCCCCAGCGCACCAATTCATAAGTGGGTTCAACTTGATACATCAACACCGTATGATCGCCATACGCGACGAGTTGAGTCCGTTCTGTAATATGCTCTTTTGCGAGGGTGGGGATAGTGGTTTGTCCTTTTGTATTATTCCCCCACGCATATACAGTACCGGTACAATCAATTGCAATGACATGATTATTCCCCGATACCACCTCATCCCAACAAGTAACGCCGGCAGGAATTGCAAGTTGGCCTTTGCTATTGTCGCCCCAGCCGACCAATAACTTTTGTTCTGTAAGCGCAAGCAGATGATTTTCACCCACGGCAATTTTGGTATACCGCGTACTTGGGGACGCAAGGCGCGCGGTTGTATTCCCAGTGGTGTACCATTCATAAATTCCTCCATCGCCAAACAACACCGCATTGTGATTCCCATTGGCCATCAGCTGTTGTACACCGTCGTGGATGGGATCAATGGGACGAAGCGCATCGGGGACACTTGCGGTACTGTTGTTACCCCAACTCGTTATCGCGACGATTTCGGTGCCGGTGGGTGGATCGTATTCGGTGCTATAGGCGATGGTATGATTGGCTCCAGCAGCAATTGCCAGTGGTGTCGCACTATCATTGGTGAGTTTCAATGGGACTGATTGTTGCCCTTTGCTGTTATCGCCCCAGACCTTTATAAAGGTATGTTTGAGCCCCTCATCATCATAACTATTGATAATAGCCGCGCTATGCATATCACCGGCGGCGAGGTCGACCGTTTCGTCTTGGGCATTGGCTAAGGTCGCCGGGATATTTCGTTGCCCCTTTGAATTGCTTCCCCAGCTCGTGACCGAACCATTGTTATTAATTGCGAGATGATGTGCCCCACCAGTAATAATTGTTTGCAAATTGCTACTGTCGAGGCTGGCACGACTCGCCGTGTCGTCTCCCCAACTCACGATCACATTCAGCATTCCATTAAATGCCCGTGGTTGTGTGCGCGGTGCGGTGTACCGCTGCATCGGCGGCATGGTGCGTGATCGTTTGATTAATCCTTGGGTGTGCTGTGTGACCACCTCCCCACGTGCATTGATTTTTGCAGTGGACAGCATATATGTGCTACTAATTAATATGAGTAGTATGAGACAACTGATTGTGATATACGAATAGGCGCGCATACGTTACTCTTTCATTATTGATGCGCTGATTTATGACAGCAGACAAATATGCCACAAATCTGCATACGGCGTACATATAAATAAACTACGAACTATAGTAATAATATAACATAATTTGCAATTTTTTGAAAATGATTGTGCGCACCATGAATAGATAATTGGTGCTTATTCACGACCGCGCCCCCCGCAGTTTTTCCAAAAAGATTAACTCCCCCCGCTCGTGTAGCGTACTCCCTGTTGATTGTGATGCAGAAAAACGCATTGATTAGGTATATCAATCAAAAAGGGGTACAATCGTGCTACTACATATGCACAAAGGGCAACAGTATGGCACAGACTCAACTTATTTTGGTAGGAGGCTTCCTCGGGACGGGCAAAACCACCCTCATCCAGCGGGCAGCCCAATTGCTCCAGCAACGTGGTCTGCGCGTCGGGCTGGTCACCAATGACCAAGCGGGTGATATCGTCGATACCGCCCTCGCTCAGACCAACCAGTTGCCGGTGGTAGAGGTGAGTGGCGGTTGTTTTTGTTGTCGCTTTGGTGATTTACAGGTAGCCATCGCCCATCTGCAACGGACCATTGCTCCCGACGTGATTTTGGCGGAGCCGGTGGGGAGTTGTACCGATTTGGCCGCCACGGTCATCCGGCCACTGCGGACCTTCCATGCCGATACACTCCAAATCGCCCCCTTGACCATCTTGCTTGACCCGCAGCGTGATTTACAAGGATTTGTGGCAGCGGTGCATTATCTGCATCAACGACAACTCGCCGAAGCAGAGCTAATCGTCGTCACCAAGGCCGATACGTTAGCGCCGCTCGCGCTCACTGCCCAACAACAGGTGCTCCAGCAACGCTATCCCGACCGGCCTATTTTGGCTGTTTCGGCACATGACGACGCGAGTATTGTCCGCTGGCTTGATGTGGTGTTGACGGGTGTCGCCGTGCCCCGTGCCCTCGATATTGATTATGTCCGCTACGCCGAAGCCGAAGCTGCACTTGGCTGGCTCAATGCCACCGTGCGCCTGACTGCCACCCGGCCGTTCTTGATCGATAGTTGGCTGACGGGCGCATTGTATCTGTTTGACCAGGCCTTGTTGGCCGAAGGGGCGGCAATTGCCCATCTCAAAATGCATGCCCAGACTGCCGAAACGAGCGCCAAAGTGAGTGTGACAGGGACGGGCTATCCCCCTAGTTGGGATGTGGTACCGCGCCAAATCCCCACCACCACCGCCGACGTCATCATCAATGCCCGGGTTGGGGTGGCTCCGGCGGTATTGACCGCGGCGTTGCAACAGATTGTGACCAATAGTCCGTCATACGTGACGGTGACGATCGTCACCCATGCTTGTTTCCAACCAGCTCCCCCCCAGCCGACATTTCGTATGACCACAGAGGAGATTTTATGACGGACTCACGCATTCAACGCCAAGTCGAGGCAATCATCCAACGTGCCAATCAATCACCACCGATTTTTTTGTACAAAACCATCCAAGTAGGCGTCGATTCGGTATTTGCCGGTGTACAAAACGTATTTACGAATTTTGCGATTGGCCCGGTTCAATTGGCGGGACTCAATGGCTGGCAGGTGGTTGGTGTCGTCCCTCAAACCATCGCTGTCACCTCAAATCAAGGCTTCAATAACTTTGTGTCGAATGGTGGCAATGTGCTTGCCGTCTATCTGTTGATGCAACTCACCCTCACCAAAGAAAACGCCGCCTTGCTCCGCCCCGAAATCGAAGACTATGTCAAAAGTGACCTACAAACCAAGCTGGGCTAATCTGCGCTGTGACGCACCGTCTCGCTGATGAAAAAGGGGGGCATGATGACCCGTGCCGATATTACCGTGGTTGCCTATACCATCGCTGTGAATCGGGGCGCCACCACCGTTGACACCATCCATGTGGTGCTTGCAGTGGTGCAGCTGTATGACAATCTCATCCGCGATCGGATTACGCTCGATCAAGTGCTTGCATATGTGCCCCCCGCCACCAAAACCAACACTAAGCCTACCTTTAGCGATGCCGCCCAATTCGCCCTCGACCAATGCACTGACGACGATGCCACGATTGCCTGGCTCCAACAAACCTACCAACGCCTAGTGGCAGGGGAATCGATTGATATCACTGCCCCACCAGCGCCACCAGCGCCATCAGTCCCCGTAGCGCCGGAGCGCCGCAGTGTGGCCGAGGTTTTCGCAGACCTCGATGCCCTAATCGGTTTGACCCCGGTCAAACAGGCCGTGCGTGAAATCGTGGCCCGCCAGCAAGCTATGGCGTTCCTTGCTACCCGCGGAACCCCCGCCGTCTTTAGTAAGCATTTGGTCTTTACGGGTGCGCCTGGCACCGGCAAAACCACCGTGGCCCGCTACGTGGGTGAACTCTATGCAGCGATTAACGTGTTACCTACCACCAGCTTTATCGAAGTCTCGCGGGCCGATTTGATTGGGCAGTTTATTGGCCAAACCGCCCCCAAAGTCCAAGATGTCGTCAATCGGGCCCGTGGTGGCGTGCTGTTTATCGACGAAGCCTATGCCTTGATGCCCCACCACGAAAGCGACTATGGCCACGAAGCCTTGTCTACCCTCGTGCAATTAATGGAAAACTATCGTGATGACCTCGTGGTCATCATGGCCGGCTACCGCGACGAAATGCGGGCCCTGATTAACGTCAATCCTGGTTTGCGTAGTCGTATGACTACCTATATCGACTTTCCTGATTACGTTCCGGCTGAATTAGGCCAGATTTTCACCAACATCATCGCCCACTATGGGATTACGCTGACACCCGAGGCACTTGAGTACCTCACCACGCAACTCGGGCAGGTCTTTACCACCGGTGAATATGGCAACGCCCGCTATGTGCGCTCGTTGTGGGAACATGCGTTCACGAGTATGGCGCTGCGGGAATTCGCTGATGGTAGCTACCCTGCTGATGCCCTACGTCAATTGACCCGTGCCGACATTACTTATGCCATAACCAAACTCGCTGCCATGCCGGCCCCACTGCGTACGTTAACAAGCTCTTAAAAATGAAAATTATTTGCATATACAAATCATTATTACGCTATTTTTGCATCAAAAAAAGATTGACAAACATAGCTGACTATGGTTTGATAGTAGAGGAATTATATTTTATGACGAAGGAAAAACGATGCCTACTGTTGCGCAAGTGTCTGCATTAGCCTTGAAGTATTTGGCACCAATGGGTGCCGAAATGGACGAAGATGGCGATATCTGTATCGACCAAGACGGCATCTTGTGCTATGTGAGCGTCGAAGAATTTGGCGACCAAGTCAAGCAGGGCAACGACATCTTGGTCAAGATCTACGCCCCCATGGTGTGGGACGTGCCCCGCACACCGGCATTGTACAAATGGGTTGCTACCGAAGCCCAAACCGATTATTTGTGCCGCGTAGCCTGTAACGAAAACCACGACGAAGACCCCAAGCTCACCGACATTTACCTCGAACACGGTATGTTCGGTGATAACATGCAAGCAGAGGAATTGATTTCGTCGGTGGCATACATGATTGCCGTAGTCAATTTGTCTTATTCTGACATTCACGAAGCTTTTGGCGGTACGTTGGAATAATTACTGCTATACAAATCCCCCCCACACCGCAATCGCGGCGTGGGGGGGATTGACGTTAGTGAGACTAAATTTCGGCGAGGCGACCCGAAATGCTGATGCGATCGTTTTTGGCGATGCGTTCGCGCAAGTGCGTCAACAACTCGTCGACTTTCTCGGGGGTATCGAGGTTACGGTAGTAGTCCAAGTTGGCTTGGAGCAACGGCGCCCGGTTACAATCGGCCAAGCATTTGACCCGTTGCAAGGTAAACATACCGTCTGCGGTGGTTTGTTCACACTGGATGCCCAACTTGTTTTCGAGGGTACTGACGAGCTCTTCGGCACCACAAAAGGCACAGGGAACGTCATCACAGACTTGGAGTACCACTTTGCCGACCTTGTCATCGTAGAGCAGGGTATAAAACCCGACCACTCCGAATACATCGGTAGGGGGTACATCGATGATGGTAGCAACTTCCCGGATGGCTTCATCGGTGAGGCGGCCATAGGTATCTTGGGCGAGGTAAAGGAGTGCGAGAATCGCGCTCTTTTTTTGGGGGTAGCGGGCCAAGATTGCATCAATCTCGGCGCCGTGTTGTTGACGAAGTGACATGACATTGTCCTACACTCTGGGCGGTCTGTGCCGCTTAGCGATCCACTTCTCCGAGCACGGGGTCAAGCGAGGCAATCAAGGCGACCAAGTCAGCCATCAATTGTCCTTTGGCCATGTGTGGCAAGGATTGCAGGTTGATGAATGACGGGGCGCGCATATGCACACGGTATGGCTTAGGGCCACCGTCGCTGACGATATAAGTGGCCAATTCACCACGGGGTGATTCGATGGCCGCCAAGGCATCGCCACGGGGCGGCTTGAAGCCCTCGGTCCACAACTTGAAGTGGTGGATGAGTGATTCCATGCTATGGGTGATTTCGGATTTGGGTGGGGGAGCCACTTTGCGGTTGCTGGTCTGGAATACGCCAGGACCCATGTCTTTGAGGCGTTGCCACGCTTGGAGCGCAATGTTGACGCTCTCGCGCATTTCGGCCATGCGTACGAGATAACGATCGTAGATATCGCCGTTTTTGGCGATAGGCACGTTGAAATCATACGTTTCGTAGCCACAATAGGGCATATCTTTGCGCAAGTCCCAGGCTACGCCGGTGGCACGCAGGCCAGGGCCGGTCAAGCCGTATTGGATGGCGGCTGCACTATCGATGGCGCCGACGCCCATGGTACGTTCTTGCCAAATGATGTTGTTGGTCAGCAATGACTCGTACTCGTCGATGCGGCTCGGCATAATGTCGAGCAATGCTTTGACGGTAGGCAAAAAATCATTGGGCAAATCATAGGCTAGCCCGCCCACGCGGAAGTAGCTGGTCATCATCCGCGCTCCTGACACCATTTCAAAGATGTCGAGGATTTGTTCGCGTTCGCGGAAGCCATACAAAAAGACGCTCATGGCGGCTAGGTCCAAGGCATGCGAGCTCAACCACACGAGGTGGCTCGAGATGCGTTGCAGTTCGACCAGCAACACCCGCGCCACGGTGGGACGCTCGGGAATCTCGACGCCCATGAGCTTTTCGACGGCCAGCACATAGCTGAGGTTGTTTGACAGCGGTGCCAGGTAGTCGGTGCGGTCAGTCATGACCACTGCTTGCTGGTAGGTTTTGAACTCCATATTTTTTTCGATGCCGGTATGCAAAAAACCGACGTCGGGGGCGACGTTGACGACGGTTTCGCCGTCGAGTTCGACCACGAGGCGCAACACACCGTGGGTGCTGGGGTGATGTGGCCCCATGTTGAGCACCATGGTGTTGGTTTTGCCGGCTAAGGCCGGATCAGTGATGCTATGCGGTGATGGCACCGACAAGCTATGGTCAATAAATGTCATAATTCCCTCTTGCGCCAACGCCGATTATTCTTCGGCAAAGGGTTTGCGTGCGGAGATTTGCGCTTCGGTGTTGCTGAACGCTACTTCTTCGTAACCGAGTGGGACGTCTTTGCGTTGGGGGAAGCCCGACCAGTCGTCAGGCATCAAAATGCGCTCTAACGCTGGGTGGCCATCAAAAATAATCCCAAACATGTCGTAGGCTTCGCGCTCTTGGTAGTTGGCGGTTTGCCACAACCCGGTCAAGGTTGGCACATGGATGTCTTTTTCGGTAATGCCTACTTTGAGGCAGACGCGATGACGATTGGCATGTGACAACAGGTGATAGACCACTTCGAAGCGTGGTTGGCGGCCGAGATAATCGACGCCACACAGGTTTTCGAGGAAGTTGTAGGCGAGGGCACTGTCGTCACGCAAAAACTGCGCCACGGCGACAATTTGCTCACGGGGTACGTTGATGGTGGCTTCGCCACTGAGCATGCTACTCACTGGGCCGATTTTGTCACCAAACTCGGCTTGAAGACGCTCGATAACCGTTGCATTATCCATTGTTACAAACCTCGTTTACACATGAATCGGCGCGCGCTCACGGAGCGAGCCGTCTAGCTTCATGCGTTCGACTTTGCTGTGCAACTGCATGATGCCATCAATCAGAGCCTCGGGGCGGGGTGGGCAACCGGCGACATATACATCGACGGGGATGACTTCGTCGACCCCTTGCACGATGGCGTAGTTATTAAACACGCCACCACATGAGGCGCAGTCACCCATGGCGATGACCCACTTGGGGTTAGACATTTGATCGTAGAGGCGGCGAATCACCGGTGCCATTTTGCGCGACACGCGACCGGCCACAATGATGAGGTCGGCTTGGCGCGGCGAGGCCCGGTTAATTTCCATCCCGAACCGTGACAAGTCGTAGTTGGAGCCTTGGGCGCCCATCATTTCGATGGCACAACAAGCCAAACCAAACAAGAGTGGCCACATGGCGTTGGTACGCCCCCAGTTCACCATCGTCTCGAGTGAGGTGGTGACGACGCCCATATCGCCGGCTTTGGTTTCTATTCCCATGTGAGCGCTCCCTTTTTCCAGATATAGAAGAGACCGACGAGCAACACCAATACGAAGCTCCCCATTTCGTACAACCCTGGGACGCCTAATTGGCGATAGACCAAGGCATAGGGGAAAAAGAAGATGACTTCGATGTCAAACAAAATGAAAATCATCGCCACCAAATTGAATTTGATGGGGAAGCGATGATTCGCTTCGCCGATGGGTTCCATTCCCGATTCGTACGGAGCTAGTTTGCGTACGGTCGGCTTGGCCGGCCCCAAAAAACGCGATAAGGTGATGACAAACACGGCGATGAATAGGGCAATACCCAACATCGCTAGAATCGGTACGTATGCAGCGAGCATGGTCACGTCCTCGATAAAAAAGACAATTGTCGACAGTAGGCAGTTTTTCCTCGCCGTCATTATACGCTTTGTAGCGTTTGTGTCAAACGCACAACCCGCCAAATCACCCTAATTTGATGTATTGCTGGGTGAAAATCACCGAAATCCCTCCTCATCTGCGATTTGGCCTGTGACGCTACACGAAAATAGATGAGGAGTGTGCTTGGGTTCCGTAGCATGTGCCATCAATAACTCGTGGTATAATGGCGCACATTCGATATCATCCTATTGGCGTATTGGTACCGATTGGTACGCGTCATCCCCTGAAGAATACGAGGCAAGACCAGATGAGCGACATTACCCAGTTTCGTGCCAAAAACGGCGAAGCGATTACCATCCAAAACGGCAAATTACACGTTCCTAACAATCCTGTGGTGCCCTATGTCGAAGGCGACGGTACCGGCCCCGATATTTGGCGTGCCAGCGTGCGGATTTTTGATGCAGCCATCGCCAAAGCCTATAACGGCCAACGCAAAATCGAATGGCTTGAAGTCCTCGCCGGCGAAAAAGCCTTCACCGCCACCGGTAATTGGTTGCCCGATGCCACCGTCGAAGCCTTCAACCACTATCTCGTCGGCATCAAAGGCCCCTTGACCACCCCCATCGGCAAAGGCATGCGCAGCCTCAACGTCGCGTTGCGCCAACTGCTTGATTTGTACGTCTGCTTGCGCCCGGTGCGCTGGTTTACTGGTGTCCCTTCACCTGTGCGCCACCCCGAAAAAGTCGACATGGTCATCTTCCGTGAAAACACCGAAGATATCTATGCCGGTATCGAATACATCCCCGGCTCACCCGAAGCCGCCAAATTGCTCGAATTCTTGCAAGCCAACTTCCCCAAAGACTTCGCTAAAATCCGTTTTGGTACATCAGAAAAAACCGCTGAGTACAACAGCCGTATCGGCAACGACAATGCCGTTGTCGAAGTCGGTTTGGGCATCAAGCCCGTCAGCAAAACTGGCTCACAGCGCTTGATTTTTGCGGCCATCGAATACGCCATTGCCCACAAACGCCGCAACGTGACGTTGGTGCACAAGGGCAACATCATGAAGTACACCGAAGGCGCCTTCCTGGATTGGGGCTATGAGCTGGCCGAACAAGTCTTTGGCGACAAAGTCTACACTTGGGCTCAATGGGAACGCACCAAAGCCGCCAAAGGCGAAGCCGAAGCCAATGCCGAACAAAAAGCCGCCTTGGCCAGTGGTCGGATTTTGGTCAAAGACGCCATTGCAGACATCGCCTTGCAACAAGTATTGACCCGCCCCGATGACTTCGACGTCATCGCCACCCTCAACCTCAACGGCGACTACCTGAGCGATGCCTTGGCCGCCCAAGTGGGTGGTATCGGGATCGCTCCTGGTGGCAACATCAACTATGTCAGCGGGCATGCGATTTTTGAGGCCACCCATGGTACCGCCCCCAAATACGCCAACCTCGACAAAGTCAATCCCTGTAGCGTGGTGCTGAGTGGCGACATGATGCTCCGCCACATGGGCTGGGGCGAAGCCGCCGACATGATTGTGGACGCCATTGAACGCACCATCGGCGACAAAGTCGTGACCTACGATTTCGCCCGCTTGATGGACGGTGCCACCGAAGTCAAAACGTCGGAATTCGCCGATGCCGTGATTGCCAACATGCGCTAACATCTCGATTGATTGGAAATACCCCTCACGCTAGTGATAGCGTGAGGGGTTTGTGTTACCGATTCCCCGTAAATCACCGTGATTAGGCAGAGATTTCGGCTAACTGTGCCACCACGATATCGCGAATCAATACTTTGTCCATCTGCCAGCCCAACGGAATCTGGAAGGTGCGGTTACCCGCCACATACCCCGTCAAGCGCGGCAAGAAACTTTCGAACACCGGCACGCTCCAGGGGTGAAACATCAAGTGCTTTTTGGCGGCGGCAAACCCCACCACATACGACCCATCGAGGTGGATGTGTGGCTTGTTCCAGGCCACTTTGACCGACAGCGCGGGGAATTCGGCGATGATGAAATCGATAATCTCGCGCATGGTGTGCAGTTGCGCTGCATCGAGCGTGGCGTAATATTCATCCATCGAGGCATATTTTGACGGCATGTGCGCGATTCTCCTGTGAAATATAGCAGTAACACAAATGTGCTAATCCATCTTACCACACGCGCTTTTTTTTGTAAAAATAATACCGCCTGTCGGTGAATCGCGACACCATCACTTTATAGCTCGGCCAGCCGGGCCCGCACCAGGGCACAAAGTAGCCCTTGATCGACCTGCCAATCGACGGGCACATGGAAGGTGGTTTTGGCGACCACATAGCCATCCATACGCGGTGCAAAGTCCGTCATGACGGCCGTACTCCATGGATTGAGGGTCAGATGGTTTTTGGCGGCTGACATCCCAAACACATACGTCTTAGAGACGTATACGTGTGGCACATTCCAGGCAATTTTGGTGCTGAGCTCAGGGAAGTGTTGCGTAATTACCTCCAAAATTGTCTGCATGGTCTGGCCTTTGATTGGACCATGGTGGGCGAGATACGCGGGAATGGTGAGAAATTTCGTGGCCATGTGTCGTATCCTTTTTACGTGTATCAGCGGTTTAATAGTGTTTGTTGCATAAAAAACTGCCCAATCATGTCACTCGCATCGACAAACAACGTATCGGTGCCCCCGCTCCAATCATGCCCACCGCCGATGATTTGATAGAGTTGGAGCTGGCTGGGGGTACTGCCGGTGTCATATTCGTGGTGCGCCACACTTCGCGTGTCGGTGCCATCGGGATGCGTCAGTAGCGTCACGTGGCTCTCCACGCTACCATGGGCCCGTTGCCAATAGGCCATGATGGCATCGACGCCGAGATAGGCTCCCCAGCCGCCACGATTGTGTGGGTCACCCGCATAATCGGTAACGGTGTCGGCTGTACCATTAAACGCCAAAATAGGAATAGGCTGGGGGTTGGGATAGGCGTCATATGCCCATTGCATTAGCGTCCCCACCACGGGTGCGATGGCGGTGAAAACCGTGGGGCGCTGGCAGGCCATCACATAGGCCATATCGCCGCCGTTGGACATACCGGTCATGTAGGTGTGGTGCGGAGCCAAATTATGTATGGATTGCAGGTGGTGCGCGAGTGCCACCAAAAAATCGACGTCGTTGACGGTTTCGTTGGCATGAAAGGCATACCCTACCTGCCAAAATCGTTTGCCTTGCTGGTCTTTGGTGCCTTGCGGATATACCACGGCAAAGCCGTAGCGATCGGCAATCGCATCCATATGCGAAAAAGTGCGTGTCTTGGCGGCATTGTCGGTGTAGCCGTGCAACACAAACACCAATGGCGCCTGGGGGGGCAAATCAGCAGGCCGGTATAACAGGTATTCACGGGTCATGCCCGCATGGTCAAACGACAAAAATTGTAGATTAGACATTGGCCTGGCCTTGTAGTTTTATGCGGTTGATAGGATGTCGGGGCGAATCATGGCGGCGAACCCATTCGCGGGTATTCGCCCATAAGGAAGTCGGGTGTCGTAGGTGCGAATCATGCCGGCGAATTCATTCGCCGCTATTCGCCCTGTACGGATGAAATATGCGTTACGGTGTGCGGGTAGGCGTATACGTCGGCAACATCGTGTACAACCCCGATACCAGCACTGGTGTCGCACTATCGACAGTGGTGGCATTGCCAAGTTGTCCGTAATCGTTGCGCCCCCAGCATTTCACTTGGTTATTGGCCAGCAAGGCACACGAGTGATTTTCACCGAGCGCCATATCAACGACTTTGGGGGCGCCGAGTGCCGATAGACCAGCCACTTTGACTGCTAGGTGGGGAGCAATTGACGAGGCCCCACTCTGGCCATAAAAATTGTCACCCCAGCAGTACATGATGCCTGAACTATCAATCGCACAGACATGATTCATCCCCGCTTCAATGTCAACGACATTGCTGAGGGGTTTGGCGACAGTACCAACCATCGTATTGATTTGGGTAAACGCCAGTGTGTTATACCCGGTGGCAGACCCTGCCTGACCATACTGGTTATCACCGACACACCAGACGCTTTTGGTGACACTATGAATCATACACGTCGTATTTTCGTAGGTTGCCACTTTGCTCACATCCGCCATGATGGGGTATGCTTGGGGTTCTGCAGAGGTATAGCCGGTGCCGAGCTGGCCGTACGTATTCCCACCCCAGCAATACAACCACTTTGCGCCAGTGACGGCACAGCCATGCATGGCGCCGAGGGCGATTTGCCGGACATCGACGACCCCAAAGACTAGTTCGGGTGTGGTACTCGTGGTATTTAAGCCATTGCCCAACTGTCCAGATGTTCCCATCCCCCAACAAAGCACTGAGCGTGCGCTGTTGATGGCACAGGCATGATGCCAGCCGACTGCGACCTGCACGGTATCGCTGACGGTCGTTGACAACACGGGTTCGAGGAGATTGGGCGTGCTCTGATTGGAAAGTGCTCCGTAAGAATTTTCACCCCAGCACGCAATTGTTTTGTCCATATTGCGGGCACACGTATGGTTCCAGCCACTATCGATTTGGCGTACGCCGCTCAACGCACCGGTCGAAACCGCTACGGGTAATGGTTGTGGTGTAGCCTGATTATTCCCTAGTTGGCCGTATGCCGCATCCCCCCAACAGTACACCTCATCGTAGTAATTAATTACACAGGTGTGGTTGGTGCCCGCTTCGAGTCGATTGGTACTGGGCGCCATGGTGGGCGTGGTCGTCGCCGTGCCGGTACTCGTTCGGGTGCGGGTCGCAGTCCATGTGCGTGACGCTGTTTTGGTTGTACTCGGCGTTACTGTGTCGTTTGGTGTGCGGGTGGGCATGAGCAACCCGTAGGCACTCAACTGCGCAAGTGACGTACCGGCAGCCATAATTATTTGACCGAAATCAGCCGCAATTCCGCGCACCATACCGTTACCGGTGATGGCAGTGGTGGCCCCACGTAGGCGTAGTCCTGCAGGTGGCAACATATCGTACACATGCAAACTCGTCTCAATACTTGTGGGTACAGTGGCATTGTAGCGCCCCACCAACAATTGGGAATGGGTCGGGTCAAGGGTCACAAAATCACCAATCTGGGCTACTTTGTTGAGTGGTGTCGCGGTAATTGCCCCTGTCGTATTACTTAGTGCCAAGGCCACAATGTCTTGGCGATCGAGCACAAACAGCGTGTGTTGTGGCACCAAGGCTGCTACGTGACTGCGTGCTACGGCACTCACGATTTCGCGTGGCCACTGCACCGTGGCTGCCACCTTGAGTTGGGCTGCTTGTGGCCACAAGCTGGTGATAAATCCGGTGGTGGCGCCTGTGCGCTTGCCTGCGGCAATCACCATATCACTCAGCGGCACCCCCACTAGGCTGTTGACGGGACCTGGTACCGTTGCCACGAACCCAGCGAGTGGTGCAATGACGGCTGGGTCACTGATATCGTAGGTGCGTACTTCGAAGCGCTCTGCGCCACCGGCTTGGGGCACATAGCGCATCGCTACATACAATCTATCGCCGGTGGCATACATGGCTGTTGGCTCGCCATTGCCGAGTTCGAGGCGGATCCCACCTGCGACGGGTGCCTGTGCCACAAGCTGGTAGCTTTGGATGTACATGGCATCCTTGAACAACCTGCCCCCCACATACAACAGGCCAGGTCGTTCGTCTACATCGGTCAATGCACTGGCTTTTTCGCCGGGTAAATCAACCTGGGCGAGTGACGATAGCGTCGTATCGAGGAGTGTGAGTGCTGGTGTTATCACACTCGTGCCCTGCGTCAACACGGCATACCCTGACTCACTGGGCAAGGCAATCAGGCGTTGTATCTGATTACTCATGGCTACACTCGTTGATTCAATCAATGTCAACGCCGTAGCAGTCGCTGTTTTTGTGGTTGAGGCTGTTGCTGTGCCCGTATTGGTGCGGGTTAGCGAGGCGGTGCGCGTCGGTGATGATGTCTTGGTGCGTGTTGCTAACCCGAGGGTGCGCTCGCGGGTAGCGGTGAGTTTGTCATTGGCGAGCGCTACCGCCGTGGCCGTCAACACCGCCCGTTGGGTCGCTGTCGCCTGGTTGCGCACACTCTGCGTTTGGGTTTGTGCTGCATTGACCGTGCGGATGATGGGTACCGGTGTTGCACTGGCAGTGGTAGTCGCCGACGATGTGCGCGTACGCGATGGTGTGCCGCCTATGCGCTCGGCTGTGGCCGTCAGGCGGTCATTAAGCACAAATTGCGTAGCATTGAGTGCGATGGCTGTCCGTACGAAATTGAAACTTTGTACCGTTTGGGTGGCCCCCACAATCAACGTCCACACCGGGTGCGCAATTGTCGGCACTGGAGTACGTGTGCGCGTCGGTGTACGTGACAAGGCGACTACCGTTTGTGTCTGCCCAATATCTGGAGTAATGGGCTGACTACGACCATACAACCCAACATTGTAGGTACGGGGAACTCCTGCGGTGGTGATGGTGATATTGAGCTGCCCCGTGTATATCGGTAAATCAAACGTAGATGTCGGGGTAAATCCAATCGTGAGCACACAACTCGGTCGGTAATAGAGATTAGCGAGACAGGTCGAACTATGCAGAAAAAACTCACTATCACCCGTCATGTTGGTCGCTAGCGGCTGATGACTGTCGAGTGCGGTCTGGATTCCCACATTTAGATAGACGGTCTGATTACGGGTCACCCGCCCGAAGTTTACGCCGTAACTAGAAATCTGCGTGTCTGCATTGCCGTTTCGAAGTGCTACAACCGCATTGCCGACGTTAATACGTGGCACTATAAGGTTATTGCGGGTATCCGTCACTGATCGCCCTGTATTGCGCAATAACGTCAACACATTTGTCACTGACATGTTGGGGTTTATCCCTTTGATGACTGCCCACGCCCCAGCCACGTGGGGTGTTGCCATCGAGGTGCCATTGTATGACGCATACGCATTCGTCCCTGTATCGATGGCCGAATAAATCGCACTGCCTGGCGCGAGTAAATCGAGCAAGCGGTCACCACTTGCATTGGCCGCATTGGCTGCAACAGTTGGCGCATTAGAAAAAGATGAAACCAGGTCAACATTTGCCAAGTTGTAGGTATCTGGTGGCTCATTGGTGTTGCTCGTCCGGGTGCGGGTTGAGCCGACGGTTATTGCCGTGCTGACGCAGGCAGGATAGCCAATGCCGTTCGAAAATGAACTGTTGCCTGATGCAATCACGGTGGCTACACCCAATACGCGTAACTGATTAATCGCGGCTGCATGCGCTGCATTATTTACATCGCATGGTGCATTGGTTTTGCCCCCACCAAGACTCATATTGACAGAAACAAGATTTGATTGCCAGACTGGTTTAAAGGCTACCAACCACTGCAAGGCGGCGATTTGATCACTGTCAAACGACAATATACAGGGTGATGGTCGATTGGAATCGTTGCATGTGTCGGCATTCGCGTCATCTGTAAATTGCGAAAAAAC
>CAISXI010000208.1 GCA_903889425.1 uncultured Roseiflexaceae bacterium
CAACACCGCGAACTGATTGGACGGTTGTTGATTTGGGAAATCGGCAAGCCCTATATCACGGCCATGACCGACGTCGATCGCTGTATCAGCGGTGTGGAGTGGTATGTCGATCAAATCGACGCCCAAATGGCCGGGCGCACACCCCTCGGCGTGATTTCGAACATCGCCTCGTGGAATTATCCATTGTCGGTGCTGGTGCATGCCATGTTGGTGCAAGTCCTGGCCGGTAACTCGGTCATCGCCAAAACCCCCACCGACGGCGGCTTGTACGCCTTGACGGTATCGTTGGCGCTCGCTCGACGCTGTGGCTTACCCGTATCGCTGGTGAGTGGCTCGGGCGGTCAATTGAGTGAGGCCTTGGTACGCAACGCCGATGTCGACTGCTTGGCGTTTGTGGGTGGCAAAAGCAACGGTCGTGATATTGCGGCTAGCTTGTATGACCGTGACAAGCGCTACATGCTCGAAATGGAAGGCATCAACGTCTACGGTATCTGGGAGTTCTCGGACTGGAATGGGCTGGCTCAACAACGCAAAAAAGGCTACGAGTACGGCAAACAACGCTGTACGGCCTATGTACGGTTTGCGATACAACGCAAGCTCTTCCCCAAATTCCTCGACACCTACATCCCCGTGCTCAAGGGGCTCAAATACGGCAATCCGACGTTGGTCGACAACCCCAACGATCCCTTGCCCAACCTTGACTTTGGGCCACTTATCAACGCCAAGAAAGTCGAAGAGTTGCGGATCATGCAAAGCGAAGCGATTTCGTTAGGGGCAATTGGGCTCTACGAAAGCGACATCGACGAGTCGCTCTTTTTGCCCAACCAAGACACCTCGGCCTACTTCGGGCCGACGTCGATCCTGAATGTACCCCGCAATGCGCGATTGCACCACAACGAACCATTCGGACCACTCGATACCATCGTGTTGGTTGACCGGGTCGAAGAATTGGTCGCCGAAATGAATATTTCCAACGGCTCACTCGTCTCATCGCTAGCCTGTGATGATGACCGGATCGCCAAAGAAATTGCCGGCGATTTGCGGTCGTACAAAGTGGGCCTCAACAAAATCCGCTCACGTGGCGACCGCGACGAAACCTTTGGTGGCATCGGTCAGTCATGGAAGGGGTGTTTTGTGGGAGGCAAGTATCTCGTGCAGTCGATTACGGTCGGTAAGCCCGGTGAGCGCTTGTACGGCAACTTCCCCGATTACACACTGCTGCCAGATGTCCGCTAAATCACAGACGCTCACCGCCACTACATGCACTATGCATGTGGTGGCGGTTTTTATGTCACAATAGGGCTATGTTTTTTGCACACAGAGGTCAGCACATATGCGTACATTACTTGCGACCCGCCCCGACCAAAATGTCCCCCCAGTAGTCAGCCTGACCGAGAGTGATACATTGCCCACCGGCAATGTGACAATTGCAGTGGCGTATTCGGGCATCAACTACAAAGATGCCTTGGCGGTCACCAATCGTGCCCCCATATTACGGAGCTTCCCAATGGTGCCGGGGATTGATTTGGCAGGCACCGTCACCGCTTCAGAAGACTCCCGCTGGCAGGTAGGCGACCAGGTCGTCATCGCAGGACGGGGCATCGGCGAGCGGCGCTCCGGTGGCTATAGCACCATGACCCGCCAACCAGGCGATATCCTGACCCGCCTGCCAGCGGGATTAACGCTCGCCGATGCGATGGCGATTGGCACTGCTGGAATTACGGCAGCCATGTCGGTGACCGCCATTCTGCGGGCCGGCATCACTCCTAGTGAACGCCCAGTATTGGTGACAGGGGCGAGCGGCGGTGTAGGGATGCATGCCATCGCGTTATTGACCCAACACGGCTATAGTGTCACCGCAGTCACAGGGCGACCAGCCTTGGCCGACGACCTGCGCCGTTGTGGCGCCACAATGGTCATTAGTCGCGAAGACATCGCTGGCGACAAACCACTCGAACGCGAACGTTGGGCGGCGGTGGTGGATACCGTTGGCGGCCCCGTGGCCAGCGCAGCCATCCGCACCACCGCCTATGGTGGCGTTGTCACCATGTGTGGCCATGCAGGGGGCGCCCAGCTCGATTTGACCGTTTACCCACTGATTTTACGGGGGGTTCAGATGATTGGGATAGAATCAGTCAATGGGCCACAAGCCAATGTCGATGCCGCTTGGGCGTTTATTGCTGCAACCTGGGATCGGACTCGCTTGGCGCATATGATTCATAGTATTCCCTTGGCCGAGGTCCCCGATACCTGTGTAGCCATGCTCAACGGTGAACGGATTGGGCGCACCGTTGTGACCCTCGCCGACTAAACCACCGCGAAACAAAACACACCCCGGCAGCTCGTACGAGTTGCCGGGGTGTGTTTTGTGGTCATACCCCTAAGGGGCAAAATCCACGCCACGCACATGGATATGTGTTTGCACATCAGACGGGACATCTTGCTCGGTAATAGCCGCTTGTAGCCCGATAATCGCTAATTGTGAGGGCAAGGTAAACACCACCACTTGATCTGATTCTGCGGTAGGGAAGCTCTGCGAGAATTGTTGATCGCCATCAGCGGTTTTGACGATGAGATCGGCCACAAAATTACGCATACCACCTAGCGCAAAGGTCACGGTTTTGGTGGGCAAGGCCTGATCTAACTGCAAATCAAGCGTGAATGCCGCGCTCATACCGTCGCTACGCACCAGCGTGTCGAGGTTTTTATCAAACAAATCGGGAATCGAACCCGTGTCAATTGGCGAAATCGCAACTTTTGCTTGTACGCCATTGATGAGCACGATATCCGTGGTCGCCGGGCCTGATGGGGGCGAGGGCGGCAGGAGTGAATTATCAGGCGCAGGGAGTACGATTGTTTCTTGGGTATTCTCTGGCGTCGGCGCAGGGAGTACTCCAGGCATGGCAGTACCAATCAAGGCCGAACTATAAAACAACGGCGTACCATCGGGCATGGTATGTAATACGGGGCGGAATTGATCTTTACAGGCTTCGACATTGGGTGACGGCAGTTGGGTATCAAACGTCCAAATCATCACCGCTGGGCGCTCTGTTTGGGCCAACGTATCGCATGTCAGTGTCTCAGCCGGGTCAAAACGTTTGAGCATAGCAGGGTGTTGCATTTGTAATTGCGAAAAGAACGGCTCTGGCGACGTGTCACGCCAACAACATCCGGCAATATATACCGAGGTGTCGGGAGACAACATATCCGCATATTTGACAATCATGCGTCCAATTGGGACATCGCCATACGGCATACTCGAAATATATTTGTCAAAGTAACGATTGATATTTTGTTGGAGTGATGCGCCAAACACCACCAAAACCACCAGCCCCGCCACACTTGCCCAGCGCCCTTTGAGGAAGTTGTATATCTCGTACAATCCCATGGCAATAAAGAGATATGCATATGGAGCCGCCCCAATACTGCGTGAGGCCGACGGTACTTGATCGGGATAACGCAATACCAGCAATGAGGGTATATGCAACAACAAAAACGGAATAATCAACAATGGCGCCTTGGCACGCATATTGGCGCGGAAGCAACTCGCAATCCCGATGACAAACAACACACTGCTAATTATGTCAATGTGTGCTAATCCACGCGGGTTACTACGAAACACGTTGTCGCCACTCGTAAAGTACGCGCCAACCCCTCGCCCCAAAATATCGATAATCCGGCTAGGAGCCAAATCAGTCGTTTCGAATTTTTCGCTGATGTAGTTGCCCGTAATCGAATCGGGATTACTCAGATACATGAAGATAAACGGCAGTGAGCCGAACAACAACATCAACGTATAGCGCACAATGTCTTGGCGATTGCGGATTACTTTGGTTTGCCACAATGCCACTGCCGTCAACCACATGACGGGCGGTATGACAAACGATTGCGGGTACGAATACAACCCAAATGTGGCAATCAACGCCGACGCATACAACCAGCCAACGCGTTGGGTATTGATGTAGCGGAGCAGGGCATATATCGTCCCAATAGCCACAAATGGCACAAAAATCTGTGAATTTCCCAAGCGACTAAAGAGCAACAACCACGAACCACTCCCTGCGACTGCCAAGGCAATTATCCCTAGCTTACGCCCAGCCAGTTGGCGGGCCGTCCCCATGATGAGTGCCACAATCCCCAAACTCGTCAAAATAGAGGCGACTTTGATTTGGTCAAAACCAGTCCCAATATAATAAATGAGTGGCGCAATCATGTAATGATAGAGCGGACCTGAGCTCAACGAAAAATACCACGGCCAATCACCACGGAGGACGCTTTTGGTGTAGGTTTGGACGATTTCAATATCGCCGTACATTTCACCTTGCAATGTATCAATCCGATAAAACCGGATTACCACAGTCATCAACACGGCAGCCCAAAACAGCCATGTCCAAATATCAAAGGTAAATGTCGTGGTGACATCGGGCAACGACCATTGTGGTAGCTTCGGGAGCGTCACTTTCGCTACGATATTTCGGGCCGAGGTACGTGGCGTGGCAGGGGTTGACTTTGGTTTGGGTGGGGGTGGGATAATGGCCGTTGGGCCGTTATCTTCGAGATTGAACGCGATTTGATTTTCGTCTACCGACAAAGATTCATGCGGCACAAGCGGTGGCGCTATATCACCAAATCGAGGTCGGCGGCGACGATGCCACCATACGCGAATCGCTTTGCGGAATGAATCGCGTAATAATTCAAGCAGACCTTGTTCTGGTGTTGGAGGCTTTATCGCCATGTTACTCTCCTTACATGCAAAAACCAGGGTTTGGGACACGTGAGATGGATCCTAATACACACCAAAAACAAACACACACTCATTACATCTAGCGGTAATTGCACATGCGTTTAATTTTCGGTTAAAAACCATCGTACTCCCACTTGTACCACTGGGAAGGTATTACTATTATTACCAATTAAATAGCCAAGTGATTCGTTTTGCGACCAAATCGACACATTACCGCGATTCGAGTTGCGATTAATCACCATGGCAATCATTGCATTAGGTACTTCGACAATCACCATGTCGTTATCATTCTTGATACGGCGCGCTGGTTCGAATTGAATATCAAACGATACAGTTTCGTCGGCATTGAGTTGGGCAACTCCTGCTGCCAAATTATCCAACGAGCTCCGAATGGCAATCCGCTGGGTACTACGTTCTACCGGCACGAAGTAATTCGACAAGGTGTCTGCCCATTGGTCACGCACATCGGTACGGTTAATGGTAGGGTCCTTGAGTGCTTTATTGAGGTCACTCAAAAAATTCTCGACAGTAATCTCGGGACTGGTACCGCCACCACTCAACGACTGGTCATTTACGACTATTGGTTGTGTCGTCGTCGTATCGGCACACGCCGATATTACGACACTACAAAATAATAATGTAAGTAATACTCGTTTCATGGCACTATCATACCATACAATACATCACAAACAACATTTGCCTATCTGTACCTTTAATCCATCTATTATTCCGCATCACACAAAGAACAAAGATTGTTCTTTGTTATAATGGCACTACAGTAGCATGTCATACTCCTGAAAGTAGAGCATATCTGGATGCAATTTCTTCGTACAAGCATATACTTCATCATAATGATTATCATTGTGCTCAGTAGTGTCGTTTTAGAGCAGTTTTTCTTTAGTCACAATCAAAAAGATATATTTACATTAACCGCAGATAGCACAATCGATGGACTCCTTGCCAAAGAATCGTCAGACCAATTGCCAGGCGCAAACACGACTGTTGCGAGTAATTATTACTGGACGAAACCAGATTTATTTGTGCATTTTTGGCCAATCCCAGCCCAACAACGTATCGTCAAATTGCGCTACTATACGCCATTTGGCGCAGTATCGGTGGTCACCCCCATCCGCTCAGTAGCGCAGATCCCCCAATCTACGACAATCCGCGTAGGGCACATCCTCACCCCGGCGGAATCACAATTTGATCTCACATTTCGCGCAAATACCCCACAAAAAGTCGACAAACGGACTGTGGGTATGATGTTTTTGGCGATTTCATGGCACGCAGTAAGTGATAATTTACTTACGGTACCAGCGACACAAATCCCTGCGCTCGTGGGGGGAATCCCCGCAAGTATGCTCTTGTTGTGTGTGCTGTTTCTGTGTCTTGGTGTACCAAAATGGCGCATTCCAATCGTTGCGCTAAGTTATCTGATTGCCTTGACTATCGTTTATTTGTATAGCCCATGGCATACCACGGCGATGCAACCAACTGTTCAATTTGTGGCTTGGATAGGGCTCGCGGGAGTAGCCGGAGCAGCGCTATGGCAACGGGTGAAACAATCAGCCCAGACCCCTTATATTATCATCGGGGTGGTATGGATACTCAGTACACTGTTATTTTTCACCCCTGCGATTTCGTCTGATGGGGTGGGGTATTATGCCTATATTCGTTCATTTGGCATCGATGGGGATTTGCAATTCGCTAATGAATTCGACAAAACGCGCTCACCATTACCGTCAATTGCCGTATTCCCCGTATATGAACCGACGGGGTACACCATCAACGCATGGAGCGTGGGACCAGCGCTCATCTGGGCGCCGTTTTGGTATATTGCCCATGGCACGACCCTACTTGCGAACTTGGTAGGAGGGCAGTGGCCAGTTGATGGTTATACACTCATCTACAAAGCACTCACGACATTTAGTAGTAGCATCGCGGGATTAGTCACGCTGTATGCCACGTATCTATTTTTGACTCGCTGGTTTCGTCAACCCATCGCACTGCTCACCACAATCACGCTCTATCTCGGTTCCAATTGGCTCTATTACACGCAAGTTGCCGGAAGTTATCCGCATAGTCTGACAGGATTGTTTGCCATACTCATGGTAATCACCTCTTGGAAGATTATCGATGCCCCCATCCCTAGTACACGGCAGTGGGTCTATTTCGGGTTGAGTACGGGGGCATTAATTTTGTGTTATTGGATGAATATCCTCATCGGGATATATCCATTAGGGATTGTTATTTACAAATTTTTGCCGGTATTGCGTCGCAAAGACTGGATACATGGCAAAGTGTATTTAGGCGGAGTGCTGCTGAGTATTGTGAGTGGGATTGCCATGCTTGCACCGCAATTTATCACATGGCAATACCTCTATCGTTCATGGTTTACGGTATATATCCAAAGTGGTCACTTCACCACCATGAATTTCCAGTTTATACCCTATTTATTTGGGCCACTTTATGGGATGTTGTGGTGGACTCCGGCGTTTTTTGTGGCGATCCTTGGTAGTTTCTGGTTTGCCATCAAACGACCTTGGCCTGGCGTACTTTTTTTGGTAACGATGATTGTATTTATATCCTATAATGCGGGCATTCCTGATTGGGATGGCAGTGGTGGCTTTGGGTTTCGCCGGATTATCAGTTTATTGCCGTTTTTTGCAATCGGGCTTGCAACGATATTCAACGCATTAGACCGCTGGCGGTTGCTTGCGGTAGTAAGTGCCACAATTATGATTGGGTGGAGTCTACGCATTATGGTGCGTTACATGGATTTTAAGTTTTATCGGGCGCCCGATAATTTTCTTGACACATTAACCGCATCCATGTTCAGTGAGCAAGTCATGCCTAGCGCGGCATTTGGCCATCAAGTAACGAATTCACTATTTATCAATCAATTACTCCATCCCAATTGGATAGGAGTAATTGTATGTATTATTTTAATTACGTTGGCAACAGGTGTTTTTCTCGGCGGTCGGCGGGTGTTGCCCCACATCAACACAACGCAAGAATAATCACCGTGGCTTGGTCAAAGGACAATTTGTGCACGATTTATTACATACCACAATCTACGACGTAGCCGTCATCGGGGCTGGGCATGCAGGGTGCGAAGCAGCAGCTGCCGCCGCGCGGATGGGCAGTCGTACGATTCTTTTCACAATAGACCTCGACAAAATCGGTCACTTGTCGTGTAACCCATCAATTGGTGGTCCAGCCAAGGGACATTTGGTGCGTGAAATCGACGCCCTTGGGGGGGTCATCGGCCGCATCACTGACCGCACCTTCATTCAGATGCGTTTGCTCAACGAAAGCAAAGGTCCCGCCGTACAAGCGTTGCGGGCCCAATGCGACAAGCGCCTCTATGCCCAAGTCATGAAAGAATACCTCGAGGCACTGCCCAACCTCGACCTGCGCCAAGCCATGATCGAACGCATCGTGCCACTTGCGCCGAGCGCCGACCCGCACGCCGCCCGCTTCCACATCTACACGCATACCGGGCGGGTAGTGGCAGCGCGGGCCGTAGTCCTCACCAGTGGTACGTTTTTGCGGGGGCGGGCCATCACCGGGCAATCAATTTGGCCAGCAGGCCGCGCCGGCGAAGCCCCGGCGATTGCCTTGGCAGATGATCTGGCCCAGCTCGGGTTCCCTACTATCCGCCTCAAAACCG
>CAISXI010000209.1 GCA_903889425.1 uncultured Roseiflexaceae bacterium
GAAGTCGATGGGGTCACCGCCGATGCCTTGCGCCAAATGGGTAAACCATGGGCTGAAGTCGGCACAACTACCGGGCGTGTGCGCCGCGTGGGTTGGTTCGATGCGGTAGCGGCACGCTATGCCGTCAACCTCAACGGCATCGATTTACTGACGATTACCAAGCTCGACGTGCTCGACGAACTCGCCGAAATTGCGATTTGTGTGGGTTATCGCTTGCGTGGTGAAGTTATCGACCATCCGCCCACCCAACCCGAAGATTATGCCTTGGTCGAGCCTATCTACGAAACCATGCCTGGCTGGTTGACGCCCACGCCCGATGTCCGTAGCTGGGATGATTTGCCGGCTGCTGCCCAAGCCTATGTACAACGCTTGGCGGAATTGTGCGCAGCCCAAGTGGCGATTATTTCGGTGGGCCCTGGCCACGAACAAATCATCGAAATGATTCCGGTGCTCTAGCATTGTGTGATTGGGTATAACAAACCACCCCAACACACTCACGTGCGTTGGGGTGGTTTTGTGGTCTGCGATTAGCGCAGGCTGGCGATTTTTTCTTTGAGGACAGCGGCAGAAGGTTCAGCCAACATCGAGCCATCGGGGAACACAATGGTGGGGACGACTTGGTTGCCGCCGTTGAGCTTGACAACCAAATCCCGTGCACTGTCATCTTTTTCGATGTCGATTTCGGTGTAGGCGATTTGCTCTTCATTGAAAACCCGCTTGGCGGTGCGACAGTCGGGGCACCATGTGGTGCTATACATCATAATTCCGTTGCTCATAATAACTCCTAAAGTGCAAACTCACACAATGGTATTATACTCAGATTATGTGGTGTTTTTTGTTGGAATAAGATAAATAATCAGATAAAGGAATTGACATTGATGATTGCGCCAACCCCGACGATAATTGCCACATTAATGGCACGAATTCACCCCATTACGACGCTCATCGATGCCCACCACGCATCATGGCGAATCGTGGGTGGCGCGGTGCGTGATGCGGTCAGTGGGGTGATTGCCCATGAAATCGATGTCGAAGTGGTACATGCAGACATTACGGAAGTCAATGCGTGGATTATCGCGGTTTATCCGCAGGCGTTGATTGTAGGCCACGAAAAACCAATTATTCGGTTACGCATGGATGCTAATTGGATTGACATCAGTGTGACGGCAACCGCTGATCTCCACACCGCCGCCTTGGCTCGTGATATCACCATGAATGCCATGATGATTGATGCAACCGGGCAATTTTTTGACCCGTGTGACGGCCTCGCCGATATGCAGGCGGGGGTGTTGCGCCATTGTAGCGCGACCTTTGCCGATGACCCATTGCGGGTGTTGCGGCTAATGCGTTTTGCGGGGCAATACGGCTTTGTGGTGGCACCGGAGACCGCTGCCCAGGCGCAGGCCTTGCGTCCACAAGCCGCACAGCTGACCCGTGAACGAGTCTGGCTCGAGTGGCAACAATGGGCGCTCCGTAGCCACGATCCCCGTGCTGGACTACGCACCTTGCAAATGTGTGGTTGGCTCGATTATTACCCGATGTTGCTGGCACTCGTCGATTGCCCCCAAGACCCTACCTATCATCCCGAAGGCGATGTGTGGCAACACACGTTGTGGGTTTGTAATGCGGCAGTTGGCCAATCACACGACCTCGATGACGAGCAACGCCTCATCGTAATGCTGGCGGCGGTGTGTCATGATTTGGGGAAGCCAATGACGACCGTGGTCAATGATGCGGGGCGGATTGTCAGTCCTGGGCATGCCGAAGCCGGCGACGCCCCTACCCGAGAATTTTTGGCGCTTATCAACGCCCCTGACCGTTATTTCGCCCCCGTCACCGCCTTAGTGCGTGAGCATATGGCCGGTGTGAGTGGTCAGCCCTCGCCACGGATGGTGCGGCGCTTGGCGCAGCGTTTGGCACCAGCCACCATCGATTTGTGGGGCCGGATTACCGGTGCCGATGGCGGCGGGCGTCCGCCGTTGCCGGCGGTGAACTCTGGTGCTGCCTGTGTGGCACTGGCGCAATCGTTGGGCGTGGTAACGGGCAAACCGGTGGCCTTGGTACGGGGCGAAGATGTGATGCACCTCGGTGTCCCCCAAGGTCCGCAAATCGGCGAGTGGTTGCAACGGGCCTACGATGCCCAACTCGATGGCGTGTTTGCCACCCACGAGCAAGCCCTCGCTTGGCTCCAAGAAACATGGTATACCGCTAGATGAAGC
>CAISXI010000210.1 GCA_903889425.1 uncultured Roseiflexaceae bacterium
ATGCCCGCATACGAGGTATGCGGGCATTTGTGTGTGTCATTGATTGCTCCGGCGCAGGGTTGTTGGTGTGCAAATGTTTTTTTGTATTCAAATAGTGGCTGTTTGATGGTATAGTGATAGCACCTTGAAAACTATATTTGGGATACGTGTGTATGCGCTGGTTTCGTTGGGTGAGTGCCATCTGTATGTGTGTGGTGATGATGACGAGTAGCACGGTGGCTACTGGTCAGGTCAGTGCACCCCAGATTGTCGGTGGCTTCGTAACTGACGAGCACGAATACCCGTGGCAGGCGTTGGTGTATCCGGCCTATGGCAATCCGCGCGTCTATTGTGGTGGGTCGTTGATTAGTGCCACATGGGTATTGACGGCGGCGCATTGTGCGTCTGGGTATAATGCGTCTGGGTTAAAGGTTGATTTGGGGACGCATGTGGTGTATGGCACAAATCCCGCTCGCCAATCGTTTACTCTCAAACGGGTGTTGGTGCATCCCAATTATAATTCCACCACCGAAGACTATGATCTCGCGTTACTTGAACTCAATACACCGGTGACATTTGTGGGCAATTGTGGTAACTATTTGCCGCTCGCTGATTTGCATGCGGCCAATTGTCCAATCGCCCCGATTCGCCTGGCTGGGGCAGGTGATAGTGGCTTGTATACGCCAAATAACGTTAACGATCCACGGTGCCCGGTTACTTCTTTTACACCAACACCAACAAGTGTCGCAACGACTATTCCGGGGACTGCATGTCCGTGGCCGATTGTGAGTGGCTGGGGTTCGATTAGTTCGAGCGGCCCGACCTCGAATTATTTGCGCAAAGTAGCGGTCCCCATTATTTCCAATGCGACGTGTAATAGTAATTATGGTTATGGTTCGGTAACCGATCAAATGCTCTGTGCGGGTCGACCGCAAGGAGGCATTGACTCGTGCCAAGGTGATAGCGGTGGTCCGATGTTTATCAATGATGCCGGACTGCCCAAATTACTAGGGGTAGTGAGTTGGGGTGAGGGCTGTGCGTGGGCAAATTACCCTGGGGTCTACTCGCATGTGGCAAATATGCGGGGCTGGATTGATTCATATATGACGCAGGTGATTCAGCCGACGATGACCCCCTCGCAGACGCTGACGCCCTCAGCGACACTGACACGTACCGCGACACTGACGCCCTCGCAGACGTTGACACGTACCGCGACGCGCACGACCACCGTTACTCGTACCCTCACCGCGACCCGCACACTCACTATATCGCGGACGCTCACCGTATCGCGTACCCCCACGATTACCTTGACCCCATCACTGACAATTACTCCGACAATAACCCTGACGCCCTCAATCACGCGGAGCGCCACTATTTCACGGACGCCGACCCGCACATTTACACCATCGTTGACGCGTACCAATACCAATACACGTACGAGTACCAAAACTCGTACCAATACACGGACTGCGACACTATCACCAACAATGACCCCTAAACCCGAATGGATGCTGCATGTGGGTAATGGTGATTTTGAATTGGGGCATACGAGCTGGGGTGAATCGCTGGTAGATTTTACTAATCAATATGATGGACTCGTGACCAACGACCCAACTATCAAATCGCGCTCAGGGAGCTATTATGCCTGGTTTGGTGGTGCTGATTCGATTGGTGCTGGTGTATATGCAACCTCACTCATTTCACAGACCGTAGTCGTGCCCGCCACTGCTCCCTATCTGCAAGGCTATTATTTGGCTTTATCCAAAGACATCTGTGTCAAAAACGGCAATAGTTACTACGACTATGCCCAAGTGTTGGTCAATGATGTGCTACTGACCACTATTGAGTTATGCGAAAAAAAGCCGGTTAGCCGATGGACGCCGTTGTCGGCTAATGCGTTTAATTTGACTGCCTTCAAAAATCAAACCGTCGTGATTACCATCAAAACCAAGCATGACAATTCATTGATTAGTAGTTTTTGGCTTGATGATGTGGGATTTGTCCCTTCAGCAAAATATGTGCTCAGTTATTACGGCAAATCCAATACTCAAACACAGTTGTTTTCGTCTAATCTCCCCAATCGCCCCACCGTCACGCCCTAATTTAGCCATAGGTCTGTGCAACAGCCCGAAAGGGAGCAATCAGCGCCATGGCATCAGCGTCGACAGCGCCGCTGTCTTCGTAGCACCACCATGCCGAAAGTACCATCTGTGCAAAGTTCCAGAGGGCGATGTGTGATGCCGGGACCACTAGGATCTCGCTCATGAGTGCTATCCGGCGTTGGGTGAATCCAACAATATCGTGATGATTGTGCAGTAAATCATGCGGGTTACGCAAAAAAGCCCCACATTCAAACGCTTTGTCACCACACACTACCCCATGGGGATCGATAATCACCCAATCATTGCCATGTTGGATGATATTGTCATGATGCAAATCACCGTGCAGGGCGTATGGTGTTGCCCCATTGCCAAGTTCGTAAAAAATCTGTTGGGCCCACGTGACATCTGCCGACATAAATGGACCACAATCTGGGCCGAGTAGTGTCTGTAATTTGGTGAATCCCTTGGCCCAATCGTTGCTATGGGGCATCGTATGCACAACTGGAGCGGGGGTAATGCTCTGGCGCATCAACTGGGCGGCAATTATCGTTGCCGTGTCGTCATCGTGGATCCCGGCATGCAATGTCGTACCCGGCGCCACATAGGCGAGTAGCATGGCATAGCGTGATTCGTCGGCAGCGAGTAATGGCACCGCTCCGCGCCCCGCATAGTGCCGGAGCATCTGGAGCTCACTAGGGAATTCGTTGCTTTTGGGGCATGTTTTGATGACGACAGGTAATCCGTCGTGGCGCCGGGTAGCCCGACAGACATAATTGTAGCTCAGTGGAAATGCTTCACCGATATCTACTTGCCATAACGTACTTAAGCTAATGAGATGTTGGGGGAGATTATCGCACCATGCTTGTCCCACAGCGCCATGCATATTCACCATCAATTGCACAAATGTGGCAGGTAATATGTTATTGGACGTCATTGTTGGTTACATAAATTAGGCGGGCCAGGCGGCGGTCGAGCGGCACCGTCTGTGTGCCGATTTGGAGTGTCATTGGACCATCAAAGGGGGCAATGCTACACACCGTAATGTCGGTACCGGGAATTAGTCCTAGTGACGCGAGGTATTGCAGGCGGTCGGTGTCTTTGTCGCCGCGCACCCGGGTAATCCGAGTATACGTACCTGGCACAATATCAGCCAAACAAGTACTAGCATGCGGGGGAATCGTGCCATCAATTGCAGGAATGGGGGCGCCGTGCGGATCGGTGGTAGGATGTCCAAGCAAATCGGCAATCCGAGCCTCGAATTTTTCGGAAATCACATGCTCGAGCCGGTCAGCCTCGTCGTGCACTTCGTCCCATTTGAAGCCCAAGGCTTCGACCAAATAGAGCTCAATCAAGCGATGATGGCGCAATACTTCGAGGGCGATTTGTTGGCCGGTAGCCGTGAGTGTCACCCCGTAATAGGGCATATGACTGACGAGGTGCATGTCTGCAAGGACTCGCAACATGCCACTCACCGATGCCGGTTTGACGCTCATGCGCTCAGCAATCAACGAAGTGGTGACATGTTGGTGGTCGAGCCCGAGTTCGTAGATGCCCTTGAGGTAATCCTCCATGGCATGGGTGACACGAGCCGAGCGCAATTCGGGTGCAGACATGACCTGCTCCTAGTAATGACAATTACGTGTAGTGTAACACGTTGGAAGTAGGAAGGATAAAGTCGGAAGGAGGAAGTGGAAATTGCAGGTGCGTGGCATGTCCTCGCACAATGCACATCACCTATCGCAGGTGCGTGGCATGTCCTCGCACAATGCACATCACCTATGGCAGGTGCGTGGCATGTCCTCGCACAATGCACATCACCTATTGCAAGTGCGAGGCATGTTTGTGCACATTCTTGGTTTCGTTTTTTGTAAAAAATAATCCGTGGTGTAGGTGTTACCGGTGCTGGCGTTGCCACCACAATGTGCCACTGCCACTAATCACCGCAATCGTCCCAATACTGAGGAGTAGTGGCACGGTTAGACTATTTTGGCTGGGAATACCACAGACGAACTGCCAAATTTGTTGGGGTGCCTGCGCAAAGCTTGCAATGTCGCCACTATAAGCCGCCGCAAATAGCCAAAACATGACCCCAAAGCCAATAATGCTGGCTGCCCCGATTTGGAGGGCAAATGTACGGTTATCCATAAACACTCACGATGCGGTGCCGAGGTTGCCCCCGACACCGCGTTGCTTTTGGTTACTACGGTAGGGGAATTGGTGCTTCGGGCTTAAACCCTTGCACATTGAATCCACTGATAAAGTTGACCGTTTCGAGGAATACCGGCCCCCATGCCAGTACCACCAGCACGAGTACCACGATTAGCCAAAATCCCCAGCGTTCCAAGATCATCGGTGACTTGCTTTCGACATGCGTGTCGATGGGCGCTTCGCCGCTGACTGGTTCCTTTGACAAAAAGAGCGTACCGAGGATATTGACAAACAACAAGCTACTGCTGATGAGCAACAGTACGCCACCAATTACCGCCCCATTGAGGTAGGGAACGGCTTCAGCGTTGACATACGAAGCACTCCCCAAGTCGGTACGCCGGGGTACGCCCAAAATCCCTGCTTCACCATAGGTATAGCCAAAGATTAGCATGCCCACGAACCACGTGTAGATCTGCCACAGCGCAAGCTACGTGCTATAGAGCGCCCGGCCCCGAATCATCGGCAACAACCAGTACAAGATGCCAATGAACGTCATCGTGACCGCACCAGCCAACGTCATGTGGAAGTGGGCGGGTATCCACGAGGTGTTGTGGAGTGCTACGTTCAATGTCAGTGAGGCATTGATGATACCGGTAACACCACCGACCACAAACATCAACATGCCCACCAGTTGGGCGGCCACCACCGGGTTGCCCCAGTCTTGCTTCCACATCCAGTCAATCATCGTTGTGGCGCCCCGTCTGCGCCCAGCCAGCTCGAGCATGGCGCCGATGTTGAATGCTGTTAACAAGCTAGGAATGGCGACGGCAAAGGTAAATATCCCTTGGATGGTCTTCATCACCATGCTGACGCCTGGGTCGACATACATGTGGTGGACACCCACCGGAATCGAAAAAATCAACAAGACGATAAACGCTACCCGGGCCAACGGATCACTAAATATTTTGCTGTTGGTCTGCTTGGGCAACATGGTGTACCACGAAATATAGGCGGGAACCAACCAGAAGTAGACCAAGGGATGCCCAAAGAACCAAAACAGCGCCCGAGCCGTCTGTGGGTCAGTGGTATGAATTAACCCGAGTGACAGTGGCAACAACATGAACAATACTTCGATGGCCACACCGATTGTCGCCACACACCACATGGTGTAATTGGTCAATGTGGCAAACACTGCCAATGGCACATGCTCACCGGCATGTTCTTTGCGCCACGCATAGTAGGTCATGAACAAAATCGCCGTGACCACCCAGGTGCCGATGACGAGCAACACCAAGCCCAGATAAAAGAACGGGCTGGCGATCATCGATGGATAAAAGGTATAGAGCACGTTGGCTTGATTGGTAATCAAGGTGTACATCACCATCAACAACCCAACCAGCATCAACCCGTAGGCGACCCACGCCAACTTGGGTTTCCAAATGGGGCGCTCGAGTGAGCGTTGTACCACAAAATAACTAAAGCCCACAATGAAAAACGTCGTGAAGAAGAGGGCGTTGATGACCCCATGGACCGTCAGTGCTTGGTAATAATACGAAAACACCGGAATTTGTAGTTTGAGCATGGGTGCCCGGCGAAACAATTGGAACGGCCCGAGGAAAATTCCAATCGCCAGTGCCACTAATGCCGTGATGATATGTGACCCAACCAACCATTGTTCACTCGTTAGTAACCCTGCTTTGGGGAATACCAGCACTTGGTTTTGGGCGGGTAATTTGTGTGCAGCTTGCATATAGTCCCCTCCTTATAGCACTTCGATAATGGCGATCATGTTTTGATGGCCAGGACCACAATATTCGTGACAAATAATGTGGTAAATACCCGGTTTGGTAAACACGACATCCATTTCCGAAATTTGCCCAGGCACCAACATCATGTTGACATTGTGTTGTTCAACATAAAACCCGTGGGTGACATCTTTGCTGGTGGCGACGATTTTGAGCGAACTGCCATGTTGCAAGGTGATTTTGGGCATTTGGCCTTTCACCCCAAAATCAAACTGCCACATTTTGGCAACCACCCGTAAGGTGTAGGCATGTTCGCTGTCTTGAGTAAGTCCGGGGGTGGCGACATCGGTGTTTTCGAGGTGAGTGGGGTCAACGCGACCGACGGGCGTGGGTAGGCGCACACCATACACCAGCACACTTGCCACCAAGGCAGCCATAAAGCTCCCCATGACAATGCCGATGACAATCATCCAGTAGCGTTCGAATTGATGAATGTGAATCATTTTAGGCTCCTCCACGCTGAATCACGACAACAAACCAGATGTAACCCCAGTAGATGGCATAGCCGAGCGCCATCATCAGCACAAAAAACAATGTGCCACGCGGGTTAAACGAATCGTGGTCCTGTTCCGGGGAATTGGACTGCTTGTCCATGGGTGTCTCCTTTGCACCACTGTGTGCCGTGGGTTGGCGGTGAGTGACCATCGATTTGTCTCACAAACGACGTACATGCACCATATGCCAATGCCGTAACCGGCAAGAATCCACGAGTGGGGCGGAGCACTTCCCGGTAGCGGGAGGTGGGGGGCTGGAGGGGAAAATAAAAAACCCACAGCGAAAACAGCCTGCGGCTGTAACGTGTGGCCTCCAGAACAAAATTCTCGAAGCGGAACAGTAAATGTTCCATATGCTTTACCTTGGGGACGTTGTAGTAACGGTCGTACAGGCCGTTCTAGGTAGCAGTTGCTACAGTGAAAAAACAGACACAAGAAAGATTGGTTGGTGGGTCAGGTGGGATTCGAACCTACAACCCTTCGCTTAAAAGGCGAGTGCTCTGCCATTGAGCTACTGACCCAACCGAGTGATATTATAACGTGAAAAAGAGCACAATGCAAATAGTATTTATGATTGTTGACGGTGTGTTATCACCGCCAACAATCACGGTTTATTTTTATTGCAAGCGCAATGGCAAAGACGTTAATCGTTGTCCGGTCAAGGCAAATACCGCATTGGCAATCGCCCCAGCCACGGGTCCGATCGGTGGCTCACCCATACCACCAGGCTCATCACCACCACCAACGATCACGACGCTGATGTCTGGTGCTTGACTATTGCGGAGCAAGGGGTATTTGTCGAAGTTGATTGCGCCTGCTTCCCCATCAACCACCACAAATTCTTCGATGAGGGTCGAACTCACGCCCATCATGATGCCCCCTTCGGTTTGGGCTTTGACGCCATCGGGATTAATCACCAACCCTGCGTCGACTGCGGCATACACGTGATGCACATTAATGGTACCGTCGCTAACCGATACCTCGGCGATTTGGGCGACACAGGTGCCGGCATCAGCCGAGCAGGCAATTCCGTATGCCCGTCCTGCGGGAAGTGGGGTGCCCCATTTGGCCAAATCAGCAACTGCCTGCAATACGCCCTTCATGCGATTGCCAAAGGGGGTATCGGGTAAATTTTTGAGGCGGAATGCGAGGGGGTCCATCGAGACAGATTTGGCCAGCTCATCGATGAATCCCTCGATTGCAAAGCCATCTGCGAGGAGCCCGAGCCCGCGCCAAAAACTGGTGGCAATCGGCAGCTTGACCCGTTGCGCAACTGTTTGCTTGCCCACTGTGGCGGTGTAGTAGAGTTTGGCTCCCCGTACTGCGCCAATGTCCCACCCCAAGATATCCCCGACTATTGGTGGGAATATGGTGAGGAGCACGTCACCGCTCGCTTGATGGTGTGATAACACACTGATATGCCCATCGTCGTCGACACTCCCTTGCATGACATGATGGGTGGGGGGGCGTACAAAGCCGTTGCGGAACTCTTCGGCACGATTCCATTGGATCATCACGGGGCGCTTGGCGGC
>CAISXI010000211.1 GCA_903889425.1 uncultured Roseiflexaceae bacterium
GCACCTTTTTTGTAATATGTACGCAACATCATAACATGGCATAGGAAGTAGGAAGTAGGAAGTAGGAAGTGTGAAGTGTGAAATTGTGAAATTGTGAAATTGTAGAGCCGCAGTCGAGCCGCAGCACGCTGCGTCGTACTGCGGCTCCACCATGCAACGCATGGTGATACGAAGTAGGAAGTGTGAAGTGTGAAGTAGGAAGTGTGAAATTGTAGCAGTCGAGCCGCAGCATGCTGCGTCGTACTGCGGCTCCACCATGCAACGCATGGTGATACGAAGTAGGAAGTAGCCTGCTGCGTCTGCACATTTTGTTGCAACAAAAGTGACAAAACCATTGCAATCACATACATTGTGGTATAATGCCCAAGATATTTGGATGATGTAAGGCAAAGAACGATGAAAGAACTCTTTCGTCGTGCTCCAAAGGCATTTACGCCTGGTGAGCAGACACCCGACCAACAAACCCCCGACAACATGTGGGTCAAATGCTCTTCGTGTGGCGAATTGACGTATGTCAAACAGCTCCGCGACAACCTCAAAGTCTGTCGCTGTGGTCATCACATGCGCCTCAGTGCCGTCGAATGGACGGGATTATTTGACAGCGACACATTTGTCGAACACGACGGCAATATTACGCCACTCGACCCGCTCAATTTCGTGTCACCCAAAGACAATTACGCCCAAAAACTGCGCGAAAGCCAGCGCAACACTGGCTTGTACGACGCCATGATTGGCGGCGAAGCCAGCCTGATGGGGCAACCGTTGCAAGTCACCATTACCGAGTTTGAATTCATTGGTGGCTCAATGGGCAGTGTCTTTGGCGAAAAAATCGCCCGGGCCGCCGAACGCGCCTACGAATTACGCGTACCCCTCGTGACCATCAACGCCTCCGGCGGTGCCCGTATGCACGAAGGGGTGATTTCGTTGATGCAATTGCCCAAAGTCAATCTAGCCCTCGCCCGCCTCGGCAGCGTTGGCATGCCGCATATCGCCGTCATGACCGACCCCTGCTATGGTGGCGTGCTGGCGTCATATGCCTCTGTCGCCGACATCATCATTGCCGAGCCTGGTGCCCGTATCGGATTTGCGGGTCGGCGCGTGATTGAGCAGACTATTCGCCAAAAACTCCCCGCCAACTTCCAAAGTGCTGAGTTTTTGCTCGAACACGGCATGATCGACATGATTGTGCCCCGCAACGAGATGCGCTTGACCCTGGCGCGCCTGCTGCGCCTCTATACGACCCGTGACACCAGTGCCGCACCGATTGCCGCGGATGTGTGAGGAATAACCATGAAGACTGCGTTGACCGCTTGGGATAAAGTCCAGATTTCGCGCAATGTGCAACGCCCACGCACCCTCGATTATGTGCGTATCTTGTGCGATGATTTTTTTGAGTTCCACGGCGACCGGCGCTATGCCGACGACGCCGCCATCGTGGCCGGGGTGGGACGGATCATGGGACGCTCGGTGATGATTATCGGCCACCAAAAAGGCCGTGACACCCGCGAAAACATGAAGCGCAACTTTGGTATGCCCAAACCAGACGGCTACCGCAAGGCGCTCCGGCTGTTTCACCATGCCGAAAAGTTTGCGCTGCCGGTGATTTGTCTCATCGATACCCCCGGCGCCGACCCCAGCATGGAATCAGAATCACGGGGTCAAGGCAATGCCATCGCCGAAAACATCCTCGTGATGGCCCAATTGCGCACGCCCCTCGTCAGCTTCGTCATCGGCGAAGGTGGCTCGGGTGGGGCACTGGCGATTGGCGTCACCGACCGGATTTTCATGCTCGAGCATTCGATTTATTCGGTGGCCGCCCCCGAAGCTAGCGCCGCCATTTTGTGGCGTGATTCGTCCAAAGCCGCCGATGCCGCCAAAACCATGCGCATCACCGCCCAAGACCTGCACGAAATGGGCATCGTCGATGCTATCGTGCCCGAACCCGATGGTGGCGCCCACCTCGACCCCGAAAACACCGTGCGCAAGGTTGGTGATCTCATCATGAACAGCCTCGAAGAGCTCAGCGCCATCCCCACCCAGACGCTACTCGACCAACGCTACCAAAAATACCGCGTGATTGGGGCCTTCAATACGTTGGCCACCAACCAACAGGGCAACGGCGAACCGCTGGTATTCCCCTAATATGCCAACGCCTACCGTCATCGTCGCTTTGCAACAGGCCCAACGGCAGTTGCAGGCGACGAGCCATTCCCCCCGCCTCGACGCCGAGCTGATCTTGGCGCACCTGCTCGATACCACCCGCACCCGCTTGATATTGCACCATACAGACCTGCTCGCTGACAACGTCGCCGAGCGATTTGCCGATGCCATCACACAACGCGCTAGCGGTCTGCCTATCGCCTATCTCATCAATCAGCGCGAGTTTTATGGGTACGATTTTTATGTCGATGCGCGCGTGCTGGTGCCCCGCCCCGAAACCGAATTACTCGTCGATATGGCCCGTCACGCCGCCCAGCGCCTTGGCGCCCATACCATCGTCGACATCGGCACAGGTAGCGGCTGTATCGCCTTGAGTTTGGCGATGCAGGCAGCATCACCCCACGTAGTCGCCATCGATATTTCGGCCGATGCCCTCGCCGTCGCCGCAATCAACCGCCAGCGCCTTGCTCCACCCGTCACCGTCGATTTGGTGCAAGGCGATTTGTGCACCATGCTCCGCCCCGTGCCAGTGATTGTCAGCAACCCACCCTACACCTTGCTCGACGACATCGACGCCAATGTGCGCCAGCACGAACCGCACCTGGCCTTGATTGGCGGCGGGAACGATGGGGCCGATTATTACCGGCGCCTCGCCGCCTTGTTGCCGAGTCATTTGACCCGCCCAGGAGTTTTTGCCTGCGAAATCGATCCGCGCCAAGCAACCATCGTCAGTGCCCTGTTGCAACAGGCGCTACCCGACGCCCACGTCACCGTCCATGACGATTTGGCCGGCTGGGCCCGGGTGGTACGCGCCGAGATTGACTAGACTACGCATGCATGCGCCAGCGCCACAAATAGCGGTATTCACACAGACCCACCACTGCAACGTACCCCACCACCACACCCATCCGTGCCCCCCAGTCGCCCCCCAACCAGAGCGCTACTACGATACATGCCACCGCCAACACCCCATACCCCGCCATCAGCCACCACGCATAGGCCACGGCCAGCATCCGGCGGGCTTGCCACCAAATCATGACCGGCATCACCAAAGCCGCGAGCGCAGTGGCCACCCCGGCTCCCATGGCGCCCCAATGGGGGATAAACCACAGGTTGAGTAAGGTATTGACCAGCGCCGCCGCCGCCGTGCTCCAGCCCAACATCGCCAACTTGCCGTGGATGGTCGGCACGATGCCTACAATCGTCATCACGCCACTACACAGCGGGACCAGCAAGAGTGGCCAGAGCAAGCGCGCCGCCGGTTGGGCGTCAATCCCACCAAACAACCACAACAATTCGGGCGCCCACAACCCCATCACCATAGCCGCCAACAGCGCCACTGCCATATAGACTCGCAACGACGTGGCATAAAACAATCCGGCCGTCGCCTTGCCGGCATAGCTCAGCGCCAATGGTTGCCAGGCATTGCGAAAGGGGTCAATCAGCAGTGCCAGGAGCGACACCAACAAGGCCGCCACGGCATAATGCCCTTGGGCGGTGGGGGTAATCACCCCCGCCAACAACCAGCGATCTTGATACAACAACAACCATACTGCGATATTACTCGGCACCAAGGGCAAGCCCCGCCGCCACAGCAACTGCATCAGCGACCAATCGACCCGCCCCCACCACCATTGGCGGGTCAGCCACAACGCCACGATACCGTTGACCACATGCGTGGCGGCAGCGGCAATCACCATGCCGGGGATACCCCATGCCTGCCACACCACCAAGCTCAGCCGTACCGCCGCCGTCACCACGACCCCGACAAGCGTCAACACGAGGGTCAAGCGCACTGCTTCACGCAAGCGCAACATCCCTACCAGCGTGCCATGTACCACCCCAAACGGCAGCGCCAGCAATTGGATCTGCATCAACCACACGGTGTCAGGGCGCTGCGTCAATTGCGCCAGCCAAGGCGCCAGCAGGCTCAGCGCCAGTGCCACCACTGCTGCCCACGCCACCACCACCACCAAGGCACTCGCGATGACATCAGCGCGCCCAGATTCGTCGGCACGTTGCACATAGACACTCGCCAACACCATCGGCATACCGATAATGGCGGCAGTATAGGCCAGATGAGTCAAGGTTTGTAACAAATCGACGGTGCCGTAGCCGGCCATCCCCAACGCCCGCACATACAAGGGCGTCAGCACGAACCCCACCGCGGGCCCGACTAATCCCACCAACGTATAAGCAATGGTTGCGCCAAACAAGCGCCGTAGCAACGGATTCTGCATAGGGGCGTATTTTAGCATATTGGGCGGCGATTCCATACCAGATAGCGATGGTCGTCCCCGCCGCCCCGCCCCAGTTGCGGGCATACGGTAGGTCGTGCGGTGCATTGGAACGGGCGTCAGTGTGCGCATTCACCGACCACCGGCTATTGTTTTTTTCATAAAAAAGGTATCGGGCGGCAGCGGTGAATAAGTGACGGTACACCCGTACTCGCCGCAGATTTCGTGCCAAACGGGGGGATTTATTGTTACAATGCGCACAGACCGCTCACCAAGGAGATGCTGTGCGTTATCAACTACTCGCGCTAGACCTCGACGGCACCGTCGTCAATCATGACCTCACCATTGATGCGCGCATCAATGCCGCAATTGCCGCCGCCCAAGCGGCCGGCATCATTGTCACCATTGCCACCGGGCGCATGTATGGCGCCGCTTTGCCGTTTGCGACGGCGCTCAATATCCAACAACCGTTGATTTGCTACCAAGGGGCCGTCATCCGCGACGCCCCCAGTGGCCACATCCGCTATGCCATGACCATGCCTGGTGCAGTCACTGCCGAAGCGGTACAGATGCTGCTCGACCGGGATATTTTTGTGGTGGCCTATATCGACGAAATCTTGCATATTGCCCAGCGTCGCCCCGAACTCGACCTCTACCTTAGTTTCCACCCCGAGGGAGCCGAAGTACGTTTGTGTGACGATTTGCCGGCCGTGGTTGCCCAACACCCCGTCACCAAATTGTTGTTTGTGGCCGAGCCCGAGATTGTGGGACCAACCCTAGCCGAACTGCAACGCGCCGTGGGAGATCGGCTCGTTACCACCCGCTCGCACCAACTGTTTGGCGAATTGACGGCCCTCGGCGTCAGCAAAGGACGGGCCTTGGCGGAATTGGCCCAGCAATTGGGCATCCCCCAAGCGGCCGTGGTGGCGATTGGCGACCAAGAAAACGACCTCGAGATGGTGGCGTGGGCTGGGCTAGGGCTAGCGATGGGCAACGCCATCCCCGCCCTCAAAGCCATCGCCAACCAGACCATCCCTAGCATCGACGATGCCGGCGTGGCGTGGGCGATTGAGCATTTGTTGTTAGACGCAACAGCGCAATAGATACAGCAAACCCCGTGGGAAATCCCACGGGGTTTGCTGTTGCGATGACTCAGGCAATCTTCTATAATAAGAAGACTAGCGTGAGCGGTACATGGTGCGTAAGCACTTGGTGCAAACGCTGACTTGCACCTGCAAGCCGCCTTCGAGTGTCAACGTGGTGCGTTGAATGTTGGCCTTGAAAGTTCGATTGGTGCGAGGAGCGCGCCGGAACCAGCCACCTGATGCTTGGTGACGGATGTTACGGCCGAACGTCAGCCCCTTATCGCAGATTTGGCATTTCGCCATGATGACTCCTCCTAGGAGATGATCTACACAATACATGTGTGACACACTAATGCAAAATAATACCATACCTAGCAGCGATTGGCAACTTGAACCACACACTTTTGGCCAAATCCAGATTACCAACCGCGCCTTGGCACGATATGTGTGCTATCAATTGGCTCAAATCCCGCTTGTACGTGGACTCGGCGCCCAAGCAATTGCCGTCACCCACCCCGACGCTTGGCAATCGATTATTATTACTCGCTATGATTCTATCCAAGTGGCCATTGCCGTCAGTGTCGACGATATGACATTCCCACGGATTGCCAGCGTGCAAACTCGCCTCCACCAAGCGCTTTCGGATTGGCTTGGGGTAAACGTCACCGTCCAACTCAGTGTGGCGACGGTAGTGCCCCCCACACCAACAACAACATAAAGGAACAAACAACGTGGCGCGTATTAAAATCATCTCAGACAGCACTGCAGACATTTCCGCAGAGCTCGCCCATGAACTCGATATCGACATCGTTCCCACCCAAATCCAATTCGGCGATCAATCATTCCGGGCCGGCACCGAGCTCGGCAACGAACAATACTACCAGCTCATCGACGACGGTCGTTTGCGTCCGCGGTTTTTACCACCCAGCCAAGCCGACCTCGATGCCACCTTCCGGCGCGTCACCGAGCGCTACGACTACATTTTTTCGATTCATATGGCGGCCCAACTCAGCCCCATTTACCGCATGGTGCAACAAACCCAGAGCCGCATCCCGGCTACTGCCGCCAAAGTGCGGGTAGTCGACAGCAAATCGTTTTCGGCGGGGTTGGGCACCGTGGTCATGCACGCCGCCCGGGCCGTCCAAGACGGCGCTTCGCCTAGCGAAGTAGAGCGCATGATTACCGAAGCGGTGACCCACACCCATTTTGTCTTTTTTGTCGATACCATTGATGCCCTCGAGCAAGCCGGCTGCCTCGAATACACCAATAGCAACGTCAGCTCACTGCAACGCATCAAACCGTTGTTGCTCCTCGACGATGGCGAGATTGTGCTCTACGAGCGCACCCGCACCCGCACCAAGGCGATCGAAGGACTGGCAACGTTTGTGGAAGATTTCCCCAAAGTGCAAGCGGTGAGTGTGCTCTATACCACCTCACCCGAAGATGTCGATAAATTCCTCGAACGCCTCGATCCCGTCTTCCCCCGCGGAGAAGTAACCACCATGCAGATGAGTGCGAGTAGTGCCGTGATGTTAGGGCCAGGAGCCATGGGAGTAGCGGTCTATGAAGGGCTCTCTTGATCCGACAGCCGCCCGCGACGGGGTCAAAGCCCTCGGCGTCGCCTTGCGCGCCGAGCAACTCGACGGGTGCCGCAATGCGGCCCACGACGGTGGTCTCGACGCC
>CAISXI010000212.1 GCA_903889425.1 uncultured Roseiflexaceae bacterium
CCTGTACGACCGTGTCATAGTGACGAACTCATCCCTTTGCTGACCCACGCAATTCGCACCACCATCGCAGATTTGCGGGCCAGCGACGATCCCCAGCAGCCTAGTTTTCGCGAGTATGATTTGGTGACGTGTGGGATGGGGGCGGCCATGCGGGTGTTGACTGCCCAGCAACCGGCCGACATCGATGCGCGCCGCCAATACCACGACCCACAGATGCCTCGCCAGCAAAAGGGGCTGCTTCAGCACGCCAGCGAAGTCGCCCATGCCCAGATGATCCCCGCCCACGTCCCGCCGTTGTTGTGGGCGCAACTGCCCGCCATCGATCAATGTGCCGTGGCGTTGCTGGCCGGTGAAGCAAATGCCGATGTGGTGCCGGTGCGCCAGTTGGCGTTGACGCTGGGAGTAAAGGATGTGGCGGTGCTGTGTGCCCCGCAAAGCACGGTGCTGTTGGTGCCGGCCAAATTGCCCAATCACGCCAATGAATTTACGCGCAGCAATTGTGGTCTGTTGTGGAAGCTACTGGCTCAACTGACACATCCTTCCCAACCCGCAGTCGAAACGTTGCTCCGCAATATGCCTACCATCCCGGCTCTATTGTTGCCCCTGTTGACGACCATTCACACGCTGACTGCGCCCATTCCGCGCTGGCAACCATGGCAAGCGGCCATGCAGATTCTCAAGGGCGGTTTGTATGCGGCACAGCGCCATACCGGAGGACCCGACCATGACGCATGATATGCCCGCCTTGATCGAACGCTTTTTTCCTGTGTTGCCCTTGTCTGCCGAAAGTTACAAAGAACGGATGGCGGGGGCCTCGCAAACCTTGACTGGCCTCGGCAAATGGTGGGGGCGCAAGCCGCTGGTATTGGTGCGGGCGGTAGTGTTGGGGGTGCTGTTGCCGGTCAGTGACGATCCGCTCCGCGACCGCGAAGTGTTTTTGCAGTTGATGACCATGGATGATGTGGGGCTGGCCCGTCGCCGCACCAAACCAATCCCCCGGGCGGTGCAACAGGCACTGTGGTTGCAATTACCTGCGCCCCAACGTGCACTGTTTGGTGGCGGCGATGAGCTGCCCACCACCCTCGCCAAACCGCTCCAGCAAGAGCTTTTGACGTTGTTGCTACGGCAGATGCCCTATGCCCAGTATCTCGAATACTGCCTCCGCCCCGAAGAAATCAGCGGCCCCGATGCCGCCACGTGGCAGGCGATTAATGCGCACCTCGGCACCCAGGCGCAGTCGTTGGTGGAGCTCGTGCAAGAATTGGGCGAACGGCGCTTTGGGCATCGCCCTGTGATTGGCGATGCGTTTTGTGGTGGTGGCTCGATTCCCTTCGAAGCCGCCCGCCTGGGCTGCGATGTGCGTGCCAGTGACCTCAACCCCATCGCCACCTTGCTGACCTGGGCCGCCTTGCATGTGGTGGGTGGTGGCGATGCGCTGGGCGTGCAGGTACGCGCTACGCTCGAATCTATCATGGCAAGTGTGCAACAACAAATCGACGCTTGGGGCATCGAACGCAACGCCCAAGGCTGGTGTGCCGATGCGTTTATTTATTGCACCGAAGTGCGTGACCCCGAAAGTGGCTGGACGGTGCCACTC
>CAISXI010000213.1 GCA_903889425.1 uncultured Roseiflexaceae bacterium
GTGATTTTGTCACTATCAAGTACCGTATTGGGTGGTTGTAGTTCAGTTTGATTGAGGACGCGATTTACGATGTCGACTTCGGCGATTTCGCCGTTGACTCCCGTCATGGTATCGTAGCGTCGCCCAATTACGAGTGGTGTTGCCGGTGGGATAAAGGCGCCCCGCACAATGTCTTGGCCGATGATTTGGCCATCCCGCCAGAGGGTGCGTATGCGTGAGGTAGGATCGTAGCTACAGGCATAGGCATGCCATTCGCGGTCAACATACCAACTGGTGCTCCGCAAATCGTCGGCAAAGAAACTGCAGTAGGGGCGGTTTTCTTTGTCGATGCCAAGGGTAAGGTATTGGCGCACCACACCGGGTGCCCCTAGGCTGAGCATGACATCGTGGCGATTGAGGCTGGTGCGTTTGAGGCTAGCCCGCACGGTAAATGGTACGCCGTTGAGGGTGGTATTGGTCGATGCGCTCAGTTCATCGCCCCGTCCTTCGCTGAATATCAATGATGGGAATTGGCGGCCGTCGGCGGGTGGTGCATTGATGATGGCGCTGAGGCGCGGGCAACTCTGTGGTTGTGGGCATTGGAATGTGGTGCTTTCGCTGAGCCCTGCAAAGCTCTGGGGTATGGCGAAATCAGACATGGTGTACCAGGCGATTTGGTTGGCCACAAATTCACCATGATTGGCGCGAGGTGTGGTGGTAGGGACGATAATCGGGGTGGCACTTGGCACTACGGTGACGGTGGGTTGGCTGTCGTCAATCAGCACCGCCACCTGTTGGTCCCCGGTGGCAATCCCGGTAATGTGGTGCGTGCTACTGACTGCATTGATATGATCGAGTGTATTGGCGGGATAATCGCCCCACGCTACGGCATTGCCGTTAGCAAGGAGTGCCATACTTTGGCGTTCGCCGGCGGCAATCGCAATGACTTTCCCACTACTAACCGCAAAGGGGATGGTGGTTTGGTCGTTGTCGTGGCTGGTGGCGCCCCAGCTGACGACTTGCCCGTTGGCCCGCAGTGCCAGCACGTGGTAGTCGCCAGCGGCGATTTCGGTGATGTTGGTGGCATTGCTGGGGATACTGAGCACCCCTTCGCTGTTATCGGTGGCCCAGACCCGCACACTACCATCGGTAAATGAGACGACGGCGAAGGTTGCACCGGCGGCGATATGGCGCACATTGCTGAGCAGAGGGAGGGGCAATTGATTCGACCATACCCGACCATCAATGGTGAGTAGCATGACGTGGGTGCCACGGATCGCGATTTCGGCGATATTGGTTTGGAAGTTGGTTGGGATGGTGTTGGTCAGATCGTTGCCACTTCCCCATAGCCCCACCGTATGATTGTTGCGTAAGATTACGCCATAATTGCCGAGCGCCACCGTGTAGATGTTGCTATTCCAATCAGCAGGCATCGTGCCAATCAGGGAATTGGCATTGGTGGTAACGGTCAGCGTGCCGCTAGCATCGATTGCAGCCAGACTGCCACGCCCCACTGCAAGCATACTGCCGGTAAATGGGGTGAGTGCGGACATACCGCTGCCATCAATGGTGATGTATTGGCTGGCGCGACTCGGTTGTGACAA
>CAISXI010000214.1 GCA_903889425.1 uncultured Roseiflexaceae bacterium
GGTACTCACATTCGTGTTACTGGTGGGGATGTACTTTCCCACGGCAACGATTAGTCAGGCATCGTCAGGGTCGTCGGTCCCATTGTTTGACACCACGGTCACCAGCACGCGCTTTGTGGATGTGGTGGTCGGCGATAATCATACCTGTGGCTTGCTCGCCAACGGCACGGTGATGTGCTGGGGCTACAACGGCGAAGGGCAGTTGGGGATTAATGATCCATTGACAAGATATAGTTTGTATCCCATTGAAGTAACAGGACTGAGCAACGTCACTTCAATTGCAGCTGCTGGTGGGCAAACCTGCGTCATCAAACGTGATGGGAGCATGGCTTGTTGGGGGTATGGATATCATGGCAACAACGTTAACCTTGAATCACGCTGGGCACCGACGACGGTTACAGGTATGCGCGATATTGTCAGTATTGCCGTCACCAACCTCGGTATCTGCGCCAAAAACACTACTGGCTATCTAATGTGCTGGGGGTTCAATGCTCAAGGCACTGATTTTTGGTTGCCACTACCGGCCACTGGCACTGGTTCTACCTATTACCCACGGACCGTTGCAACCACTGATGTAGGCGCATTTGCCATCCGGAACATCAATTACGATACCTACAGTCGGCGCATCTGCTGGATTCGCTTTGACGGTCGACTGACCTGCATTGGTGCGAACAGCGATGGTGGACTGGGAATCGGCTTTAGTTCGGCATATAGCCACAACGGATTTTCGGTGCTTGGGCTGGGTAATTACGTTGCCAAATTTGCCGTCAGTGCCCAAGGGGGCTGTGCGATTTTGACCGATCAAACAGTGAGCTGCTGGGGCGGCACGTTTGGTGTACCGGCCACAAATTATCCTGTGCCCGAACCGATAGTAGACGTCTATGGTTCGACTGCCAATCGCCACTATTTCAAGGGTATATCAGGCAAAGTCTATGGCGTCGGCGATAATCTCAACGGAGCATTGGGCGTCAATAGTGTAATTAATCCATGGAACATTCTTACCGAAATGCCCGAAATTTTTGGGGCGACACGTATCGCCAGCGCCGGTGTCGGATCGAGTCAACATGGCTGTGCGGTACTGCCCAGTGGACGCATTCGCTGTTGGGGCCAAAATCCGTGGGGGCAATTGGGCAACGGCACACAGAGTGGCTCGTATGTGCCCATCAACATCGCCCTGCCGGGCGAGCCGGTCGTCACAAGCGTTACCACGACCGAAGATACATTGAGTGACGTCATAAAGATTCAACGTCATCCCGAAGATGGCGTTGAAACAGCCTATATGCGGATTACGCGGGTGGTGGGTGGGCGGCTGTTCAAAGCCGATGGCACCACCGCCGTCGCTGCAGGCAGTTACCTGCCGGTGAGTGACACTGAACGGGGCCTGCGGTTCTTGCCCGATGCCAACCTCAACGGTCTCGGTGCCGGAGCGGTGGCAGTACAAGCCTCGACCAAAGCCAATATCACGGGGGTCAGCCCGACGGTGGTGACGGCGACGGTCAATATTACCGCGATGGCCGATCCGCCCCTCATCAGCAACGCCGCAACAACCGAAGACACCCAGTCATACGACGGCTTGGTGATTGCGCGCAACCCGGTGGATGGCAACGAAGTCACCCATGTGATTATCAGTGGTTATAGTGGTGGCCAACTTTATATGCCCAACGGCACCACGCCCATTGCGGTGGGTAGTGTGATTGATTTGGTGACGGCCGGCCAAGGCTTGCGCTTTACGCCAAATAGCAACAGCGTGACCACCGGCAGCGTAAGTGTGCGGGCTGCCACATCGGCCAATGGTGACGGCGCCAGTGCGGTTGGCACGGCGACGATTACGATTACGCCCGTCCCCGATGGGGCACCGGTGATTACAGGCACCACCACCAAAGAAGACGAATTGAGTCGGGCTGACATTGTGATTACTCGCAATGCCGTCGATGGCGACGAAATCCGCTACTTCCGGGTCATCACTAATGCCCCCGGCCGGATCTATCTGACCGACGGCGTCACCCCTGTCCTCAATGGGGGCTTTATCACGGCCAGTGCGGCGAGTGCCGGCTTGCGCTTCCGCCCCAATCCCAATATTTATGGCAACTATGTATTCCAAACCCAAGCGGCTACATCACCGACGGTCGAAGGAATTGGTGGTGACGTGGCGAGCGCGCCTATCATCATCACGCCAGTCGCCGATACCCCCCGCATTAGCACCACCAGTGTCGATGAGGGCACACAATCAGCGACTGGGCTGGTGGTATTGCCCAACAGCAACGATGGTACTGAGGTCAGTCATTACCGGATTGCCGCGATTATCGGTGGGACGTTGTATCTGCGCGACGGCGTCACCACACTGAATGTCGGGCAATACATCACCGCCGCCCAAGGAGCCGAGGGGTTGCGCTTTACGCCACCACTGTCAGCCATGGGCAATGGGCAAGTGGACGTGCAAGCATCGATTGGCGCCAACCCACTTTATACCACCAACACCCGGGCGATTGCGTATGTCACTGTCAACGACAAAACTCCACCGTCATTGTTGTTGCCCTACGACATGATTTTGGACGCCTACTACGATAGTGGCGCAGCGGTCAGCTTTAGTGTGACGGCTAGTGACTTGCGGGACGGCGATGTGACGGTGACCTGTGACAAAAACAGCGGTATCATGTTGCCGGTAGGCGTACATACGATTACCTGCTCGGCCACGGATCGCAGTGGCAATACGGCCAGCGAAGGATTTACGGTTATCATCCAAAAAGTGGTGCCGGCGGTGCAGCTCAGTAGTGTCGATACCGTATCAGGACATGATGTGCCATTGCGCTGGAGCTTGGCGACCCCAATTAACCAAACCTACAAATACGAAGTACAACGGCGCGCGATGCCCAGTGGTGAATGGATGACGGTAGTGCGCGAATTAACCGCACGCGACACCACGATTCGCACGATTGGTGAACTCAACTACGCCTTCCGGGTACGGGCCTATCTCAACGATAGTACGGTGGGGCCATGGTCGAATGTGGTCAACACGACCATTGACGAAACACCCCCACAAATCCAGGCCTGGATGAATCGTGGCGTCAGCTCGGCCCGCAGTGCCGAGGTCACGACGTCGAACCGGGTGCGCCTCAGTATGCAAACCGGCGGCGGCGACCCAGCCGTGATGTGGCGCTGGAGCGAAGATGGGATTAGCTTTAGTGGGTGGCAAAACTACGCTACCCGCAGTGATATCGTGCTCAGTGCCGGCGATGGCTACAAAGAAGTGCGTATCGAAGCCCGTGACCGGGTAGGGAATGTGGCCACCACCTTCACGGGGATTATCGTCAATACTACCATCCCGAACATGTATGGCATCCAAATCAACAACGGTGATGAGTTTACCTCCATCAACAATGTTAATTTGGCGTTGAGCATCCCGCTCAATACGGTGCCACCAATTGCCGAAATGCAATTTAGCACCAGTGGAATATTTGGCAGTCAAGCCTGGGAGCCATTTGCCCTAGGACGGGCCTGGACGTTTGAGAGTGTCGATAGTACGCTCTACCGCATCTACGTGCGCTTCCGTAACGTCGACGGGTCAATTACTCAGATTAGCCAAGACGACATCATGGTTGACCGCACGGCACCATCGGCAGTCTTGAGTGTACGTAGTAATACCAATGGCAAGGTACTCGTGAATGTCGTCGCGAGTGACCGCCCCACCACCAGTAGCACCACCGGGTCAGGCATCACGGCGATGCAAATCGCTACGGCGAATAATTTTGCCCAGACAGCATGGCAAAGCTATAGCGCACAGACTACGGTAGACATTGGCACGCGCAGTGTGGCAGCGAACGCAATCTATGCCCGATTCAAAGACAAAGCAGGGAATGTAAGCCAGATTAGTTGTATCACCAGCACGGCAGCCAAATGTACGGCCGATCAAACCCAGGCCAGCAACGCCCTACCCGAGATTACGATTAATAATCAATACCGGATAGATGCCGGTACCATGGTAGCAATAGACAATCAGGTAATCTTGGCTCAAGATGCCGAAACACCGCTCAATCAACTCGTGTTTACATTGCAATCAGAGCCCGTTAATGGTTGGTTGATGTATGGTGGCACCCGCATGACAAATGGCACCCGCTTCAGCTATGCGGATATCGTGCGCAAACGGATTATCTATCGCCAAAACGGTACTACCCAAGAACACGACCGCATCATCATCCAAGCCAGTGATGGCACCGATAACTCAATCCCAGCAACCATTTGGTTCTTGCTCAATGGGGTTGCTGATCCAGAGCCCACCCCCAGTTTGACACCAAGTGCCACCGCCATCCCCAGTGCGACGAGTACTGCTACTGCGACAATTACGCTCACCCCGAGTCGCACGGCTACAGTAACCAAAACAGCAACGCGCACACGCACTGCGACCAGCACTCGTTCGATGACACGCACGCGCACGGTGACGCGTACCCCGAGCGCAACGCGTACGCTGATTCCAAGCCGCACAATGATCCCAAGCCGCACCGTGGTAATAAAATCGAGTAGCCCGAAACAACCGTAATACGACCGCAATCCTTACAGTACGTTAACAGCACATGATATCGACTACGTATAAAGTAGTCGATATCATGTGTTTATGCGTGTGTGTGGGCATAAATGTCGTCCTAAAAATACGCTGTGAGTTAATTTAATGACATATATTTCCACGAAAAATATCGTTATTGGCTTTTTTGTGCGTTATTAGTATGTTTTTTGCAGTAATTTCGCAATCAATGTCTGACATCCATATTGTTTGTGCAATCATTTTCTTATATTTGCATGATTATTACATTATGTAGTACTATAATATACGTAAATAAAAATGAATGTGTAGTAGGGGATGATTATATGGAAATCATGGCAATGCAATTACTGCCGATTATTTTTACATTATTGGCACTGTGGCAAGTGCGATCGTTGGCTGGGCGCCGAAGCGCAATACGTGAAGGTTTAGCGACGAGTGGTACCGTTGTGATTATCGGCGGATTGCTCTGCAAGTCGTTTATTGTGAGTGGCAGTAGTGGCACATATATTGCACAACATATGGCATACCCGATATTGGGGGCGGGGTTTATCTTGTTGCTGTATGGATTTGTGGGTTGGGATCGGATGACATTGCAGCGGCCTAGCTGGGTCAAGCCGATTATTACGATTGTGGTAGTTGAATCATGTATCGCAGCACTCGCATATATAGGGTCGCATTGGTGGCAGTATCTCGCAGTCAGTGTAGTGGTAATGTGTGTGTTGTTGCTGGATTTATTGTTACTGGGGTATGCCTTACGGCAGCGTTTTTATATTGCCAGTCCATTTTTGCTCTTGCATATGGTGGCAAGTTGCATTACTGCGCTGATTGACTTAAATGGACATAGTGACCCACGAATTATCCAAGGGATTATTCTGACCGCTACTACTAGTGCGTTGTTGTTTTATATCAATGCCCGCTTGATTAATCAGCACACCAATCGTGGTCGCATGCAGATTGTGTAGCGCATATGTGTGATTGCTGGGAGATTGTGGGGATAGCAGGCAATATTCGCAATAGAGGCAAAACTCGATTTGACAACGGGGTATTTATGCGCTATACTCCTCATTCGTAAGTGACGAACGGATTGAGTGAGTGACTTGCCGGAGTGGCGGAATGGCAGACGCGATGGTCTCAAAAACCATTGAGGGCAACTTCATGTGGGTTCGACTCCCACCTCCGGCACCAATTCAATCGGGGCGTGGCTCAGCCTGGTAGAGCGCAGCGTTCGGGACGCTGAGGTCGGAGGTTCGAATCCTCTCGCCCCGACCATGATGGTAACCGGCTCCGTAGGGAGTCGGTTTTTTGTTGCCTTATTATCATCCACAAAGGCCACGTATGAGCACCCCCACCCAACCAGCCCCAATATCACGCAATATGTGGTTATTTGCCGCCTTGCTCGGCCACAGTGCCTGGGGTGTCTACCCGGTGCTGGCACGCTATCTACAACTTGACGCAAATCTACCGGGGATGACCCTCTTGATGGTTGCCAATGGATCCGCGTTGCTGGTGATGGCGGTAGTGGTGTGGTGGCGGGGAGAGCTCCGCCAATTACTCGTACGGGCTGGCTGGCTAGTGGCCGTGTTTGCAGCGCTCAGAGCCATCACCAACGTGCTGGCGGCGCGCTATGCCCCAGCAGCACAAGTGACACTCATTGGGCTACTCACGCCGCCGCTGGTGGCCGTAATGGGGCGGGTGTGGTTTGATGATCCACCGCCACCGCGCACGACCTTGGTACTGATTATTTCGTGTATCGGGGCGGTGGTGATGTTGAGTGGTGATTTGCAACAAGCCAGCTTTTGGCAGAGTAGTGGCACAAGCAGTTGGGTGGGAATTGCGTTGGCGACGAGTAGTAGTGTATTGTTGGCGCTCTACATGTTGTCGGTCCGGCGCACGTACAAGTACGGTATTTCCAGCGAGGCGACGTTTTTGTTGCAATTGATTGCCGTGGTGGGCACCGCAATCCCGATTAGCATTATCCAAAAAGACAATTGGCAGCCGTGGTTGCATTTGCAACCCAGCCACTGGATTGCGTTGGGGGTATTTGCATTTGTGATTGTGATTGGCGCCAATCTGCTTCAGGTCTATACGTTGCGCAAATTGGGGGCACCACTGGTAACGTCGGTTCAGGCTTGGCGCTTGCCAATGGCGGCGATTGTGGCAGGACTAGTGCTGGGTGAATGGGTGCAGACACCCACCGAGTTCATCGGGGCAGCGATTACTGCCGGCAGTGTGACCTGGTATTTGCTCACGCAACGCAAACGTACTTGACCGCACCCCTTGGGGGTGCTATCATTAGACCCAATGGCGCTGTAGCTCAATTGGATAGAGCATCACCCTCCGAAGGTGAAGGTTGCTGGTTCGAATCTAGTCAGCGTCACCACTATCCACGGTGCCCAGCCAAAAGCTGGGCACTTTGTTTTTGAATGAGGTGTAGCATGATCGATGCCCAAGGGTTACACAAACAATTTGGCACGGTACAGGCAGTCATCGACCTCGAATTACACGTCCCGCAAGGGAGCGTGTACGCCCTGCTCGGTCCCAACGGGGCCGGCAAAAGTACTACCATCAACATGTTGACCACTCTGCTCCGCCCTGACCGTGGCACCATCGTGATTGCCGGGCATGATGCCGTGCGCAATCCCGACGCGGTGCGACGGGTAATTGGCGTGACCTTCCAAGATTTAGTGCTCGACCGTGATTTGAGCGGCCGCGAGGCGCTCGACTTTTATGGACGGCTATACGGCCTCGACGCCGCCACCCGCACCCAACGCACCAAAGAATTACTCACGCTGGTCGAGCTCAACGACGCCGCAGACCGCCTCACCGGTACCTATTCGGGGGGGATGCGCCGGCGGCTCGAATTGGCGCGCTGCTTGATGATGCAACCACGTATTTTGTTCCTCGATGAACCCACCCAAGGACTCGACCCGCAACACCGGGCCATGATTTGGGATTATCTGCGCATGCTCCAACAGCAACATGGCATGACGATGTTGATTACCACCCATGCCATGGACGAAGCCGAAATCCTGGCTCAACAGGTGGGCATCATCGACCATGGGCGGATGGTGGCCAGTGGCACACCGGCAGAGTTGATTGGGCAGTTTGGTAGTGACATGGTGCGGATTACCGCCAATTACCCAGCAGACTATCAACCTAGCTGGTTACAGGCCGAATGGGTGCGGAATTGGGCTATCCAAAACGGCGAATTGCGGGTCGGTGTCGACCACGGCTCGCGGCGCATCGCCACCATCCTTGATGGCCTGCGCGCCGACGGGCTACAGGTCAGCGACATGAATATGACGCGACCCAGCCTCGGTGATGTCTTTTTGCAGACCACGGGTCGGGCATTACGCGATGAGGTGAAATCATGATTAATGCAACCTATGCGATTTGGCTCCGCCACATGCGCAAGTTTACGCGCAACCGTGAAGAATTGGGTGGCCTGCTCATCCAACCGATTTTGTGGGTGGCCTTGTTTGGGGTGGGCATGGGGCGGATGTTGCCAGACCAAAGCAATTACCTGAGCTTCATGTTACCGGGTATCTTGGCGCTCACCGCACTAGGTGGGGCTGCCGGCGGCGGTATGATGTTTCTCGACGAACGCTTGCGCGGGATTTTGCGTGAATACATGGTCGCGCCAATTCCCCGTCTGAGTATTTTGTTGGGGCATATGTGTGCCACCGTCAGCAAGGCGTTTTTTCAAATCATCATCGTGGTCATCGTCGGCGTATTGGCTGGCGCACAGCTGGGTGGGGGCGTGGTGGGCTGGCTCGCAACCCTGATTGCCTTGATTTGTTTCACACTGGGGTTTGCCGGGATTGCCTTGGGCGTGGCGGCCCGTTCCAAGAGCATTATGGGCTACCACGGCATGATTTTTTTGTTTAATTTGCCGTTGTTGTTTGCCTCAAACGCCCTCTACCCCCTCGACAGTGCGCCGGTTTGGATGCAGTGGTTGGCCAAAGCCAATCCTGCCACGTGGTTCATCGATGTGGCCCGCAGTAGCACCCAAAGCACTGATATGAGTACCAATCTGCTCAATTTGGGATTGTTGCTGGGCTTTGCGGTGGCGGGAACGTGGCTGGCGTTACGGCGTTTCAACGCTGTCACTGCCAACTAATCACCAACGTACTTTTGACACAATGCTGTGCCAAGAATCGGACGTCGATTCGGCACAGCTTCTTTTTTTCGATTATACTTACAGTAACAATAGCACATATGTGCATATAAGCGGATAGGGAAACAGCGATATGGCACGAGATAGTATTGTCATCCGTGGGGCGCGCGAGCACAACCTCAAGGGCATCGATCTCACGATTCCACGTGATAAATTAGTGGTACTCACCGGGGTATCGGGCTCAGGCAAATCATCATTGGCGTTTGACACGTTGTATGCCGAAGGGCAACGCCGTTATGTCGAGTCTTTATCAGCCTATGCCCGGCAATTCCTCGGCCAACTCGAAAAGCCCAAGGTAGATTTCATCGGTGGCTTGTCGCCGGCGATTGCCATCGAACAAAAAAGCGCCTCCAAGAACCCCCGCTCGACGGTGGGGACGGTCACCGAAATATATGACTACCTGCGTTTGCTGTACGGTCGGGTGGGCACGCAACATTGCCACATTTGTGGGCAAGCAGTGGCGTCACAAAGCCCTGAACAAATGGTCGATCGGGTATTGAACCTCACCACTGGCACACGCTTCATGGTGCTGGCACCGGCGGTATCGCGGCGCAAAGGCGAATACAAAGAAGTCTTTAGCGATGCCCGCACCGAAGGCTTCACCCGCGTGCGGGTGGATGGCGAAATCATGGATTTGAGCACCGAAATCAAGCTCAACAAAAAGGTCAAACACTCGATTGAAGTAGTCGTCGACCGATTGGCGGTGCCTGGGCGCGACGATGTACGCAGCGAAAATCCTCTTGACGTCGGCATCGGCAAAGCCAGTGCCAATGTCCAGAGCACCTGGGATGCCTATGTGACCCGCGTCACCGATGCGATTGAGTTGGCAGTGCGGACCGGCGACGGCGTGTGCGTGATTAGCATTGTCGATCGCCCCAAAAGCGACGATGAGGTGGTTGGTCCCAACGAATGGATTATGAGTGTCGAAAACACCTGCACCACCTGTGGGATTTCGTTTAGCGAATTAACCCCACAGATGTTTTCGTTTAACTCACCCCAAGGCGCCTGTGCCGATTGTACCGGGCTAGGGACGCGCATGGAAGTCGATATCAACCTGATGGTACCCAACGATGCCTTGTCGATTCATGACGGCGCCATCCCCTATTGGGGCGAATTACGCAAAAAACGCGACGGCTGGGGCTACAAGAGCTTGGCAGTAATTGCCGCCCACTTTGAAATCGACCTCGATGCCCCGTGGCGTGATTTGAGTGAAAAATCGCGGGACGTCATCATCAACGGCGGTGGCAAAGAGCGCATCAAGTTTAGTTGGGCCAACGAAGACAGCGGCTCACGGGGTGAGTTCATGCGCACCTGGGAAGGGCTGGCCAGCGAAATCAACCGGCGCTACAACCAGACCGGTAGCGACATGAATCGCGAATACTATACGTCGTTCATGAGCGACCAACCCTGTCCCACCTGCAAAGGAGCCCGTTTGCGGGCCGAAAGTCGGGCGGTCAAAGTGGGGGGCTGGTCGGTCAGCGATGTATGTGCCTTGAACGTCAGCGAAGCACATGCCTGGGCGCTGGGGTTGGCCGGCGATAGTCTGATTACGGTCGAACGCGAAACGGTCACGCCGTTGGCCGGCAACGCCTTGTTTATTGCGGGCGATATTTTGAAAGAAATCCAAGAGCGGTTGGGATTTTTGCTCAATGTGGGACTGCACTACTTGACCATGGCACGGGCCGCACCCAGTTTGTCGGGTGGCGAGGCGCAACGCATCCGCTTGGCGTCGCAAATCGGTTCGGGTTTGGTGGGGGTGATGTACATCCTCGACGAGCCTAGCATCGGCTTGCACCAACGCGACAACCGCAAGTTGCTCAATACCCTGATTAAATTGCGTGATTTGGGCAATAGTGTGATTGTGGTTGAGCACGACCTCGAAACGATGCAGGCGGCAGATTACCTGATTGACTTTGGACCGGGTGCAGGGGTCAAAGGGGGCGAAGTGGTGGCAGCAGATAGTCCGGCCGAGGTCGCCAAGGTCGCCAATTCGTTGACGGGGGCGTATTTGTCGGGCAAGTTGCAAATCGCCACCCCCACCACGCGCCGGGCGGGCACGGGGGAATGGGTCGAAATGCAGGGGGCGCGCATGAACAATCTGCGCAACGTGTCGATTAAATTCCCGTTGGGCACATTCATCGCCGTGACGGGGGTATCGGGCTCGGGCAAATCGTCACTCATCAACGGCACACTGTACCCCACCTTGGCCAATCGTTTGAGTCGGGCGACCTTGATTGCGGGCCCGCTCGATACGATTACCGGGCTGGAATACCTCGACAAGGTGATTGACATCGACCAGCAACCGATTGGGCGCACTCCCCGCTCGAACCCTGCCACCTACGTCAAAGTATTTGACTTAATCCGCGATTTATATGCCCAAACTCCCGAAGCCAAAGTACGGGGTTACGACGTGGGGCGCTTTTCGTTCAACACCAAGGGTGGGCGCTGTGAGGCCTGTGAAGGCGCCGGCATCCAACTCATCGACATGCAGTTTTTGGCGGATGTGGCGGTGCGTTGCGAGGTCTGTAAGGGCAAGCGCTACAACCGCGAAACCTTGACAGTCAAGTATCGTAGCAAAACCATCGCCGATGTACTCGACATGGACGTGCAGACGGCCTTGGAGTTTTTTGCACATATCCCACGCATCACCAAAATCTTGACCACACTCCACGATGTAGGGCTGGACTATATCGCGCTTGGCCAGCAGGCGACCACCTTGTCGGGTGGCGAAGCACAACGGATTAAGTTGTCGCGTGAGCTGGCCCGTGCCGAAACCGGCCGTACCATCTACATCCTCGACGAGCCCACCACCGGCTTGCACTTTGCGGATGTACAACGCTTGCTGACGGTGTTGCATCGCCTGGTGGAAGCCGGCAACACGGTGCTGGTCATCGAGCATAATCTCGATGTGATCAAAACCGCCGACTGGGTGATCGACATGGGCCCCGAAGGGGGCAGTGGTGGCGGGCAGGTGATTGCCATGGGGACCCCCGAAGCGGTGGCGGCGGTGGCGGAATCACATACGGGCTATTTCTTGGAAGAGATGTTTCGCCCCACATAGGAAACGTATAACCCACCACGCCGAAGATTTGTAGTGGTATGATGAAGCAGTTCATTTTTCAAAGGATATACCGTGTCAGATCGACTAAAGGTGGGGTTGGCGTTGTTGGCAACCTATACGATTTGGGGTTCGACGTATCTAGGGATGAAGTTTGCCCGTGAAAGCTTCCCGCCCCTCAGCATGTCTTGTTTGCGTTTTGCGATTGCCGGGTTGGGATTGATGCTGTTTATGCGCGTGCGCGGCACCGCCTGGCCCACCGGACGCGAGATGCTGGGTGGCATGGGGATTGGCGTGATCTTGCTGGGCATCGGCAACGGTGGTGTGGTGCTGGGACTCGGTTATATTTCGACCAGCTTGACCGCTTTGATTCTGGCCAGCTCGCCGATTTGGGCAGCCTTGTTTGCCGGGTTTTGGGGCTCATGGCCCAATCGCCGCGAAATCATCGGCTTGACAGTGGGCTTCCTCGGGGCCGCAGTACTCAGCTTTGACGGCAACATTCAAGCTGCACCATGGGGATTTTTTGTGTTGATGTTGGCCGCCATGGGCTGGGCGTTGGGGACAGTGCTCATCCCGCGCGTCAAACAAGCCAGTGGCTTGATGGGCAGTGGCGCCCAGATGGTGGGAGCGAGTGCCTCACTTGCCATTGCGGCCCTCGCAACTGGTGAACATTTCACTGCCATGCCAACCACCAATTCCTTGCTGGCCTTTAGCTATTTGGTAATTTTCGGGTCGTTTGTGGGATTTTCGGCCTACTCGTATTTAGTGCCCCGGGTACGCCCCTCGCTGGCGATTAGTTCGGCATATGTCAACCCGATGGTTGCGGTATTGTTGGGCTTTTTGCTGAATAACGAGACGATTAGTCCCTACATGATGATTTCGTTGCCATTGATTATCGGCGGCGTATTGTTGATGTCATGGGCCAAAACCGCCACCCCCGCGAAGGCCACAGCCTAGCGCAACCGGACACACCAATCCGCCCCTCTTTGGCACCAATTGTGCCAAAGAGGGGCGGATTTTTGCTGATTCACCGACCGCGCTGGAGCATTTTTTCCCCAACCCGAAAGGCATTGGCCATAATCGTCAAGACCGGATTGAAGCCACCGTTGGTGACGTGGGTCGAGCCATCGGCCACATACAGGTTGCTGATGCCGTGGATCTGGCCGTCACGATTGGTGACCGAGGTGGCGGGGTCGTCGCCCATGCGACAGGTGCCCGCTTGGTGCTGGCTGGCGCTGAGGGTCAAGCTGGGTGGCTTGCCCCACAAGCGGGTCACGCCGGCTGCCTCGACCCATTCGCGAGCGCGCTCGAACATGAAGGCCGACGTACGCACCGATTCGGGGTGGGTGGTACCCGACAAGCGCGCCACTGGCAGGCCGTAGCGGTCGCGTATATTGGTATCGAGGGTTACGCGGCTGTCAGGGCTAGGGATTTCTTGGACGGGGCCGGTGATGTCGACGAAGCGGGGGTAGGCGTAGCGCATGAACTCTTTGGCGGCCGCGCCCCAGCGGGGGATTTCGGGGGGCAAAAAGCGCTTCCAAAAAATAATCGGCAAGGTAATGAATTCATCGGCCAGCATGCCGCCACCAATCACATCGGCGTTGCCGTGATTGAATTGAGTGGTACAGACGCTGACGCCGGGGCCTTGCAGGTCGTTGACTGGATCGGGGAGCAAACCGATGGCACGGGGATACATGTGCCCTTGCAAATTGCGTCCGAGCTGATCGGAATGATTGCCGATGCCGTTGGGGTGATCGCCGCTGGCGGAGTTCATTAGCAAGCGCGCCGATTCGACGGCGCCCGCCGACACCACCACCGTCGCGGCTTGGACGGTGTGTTGGGCGCCGGTGGCATCGGTGTAGGTCACGCCGGCAGCCCGCTGGGCGTCGTGCATGTTGATGCGCAACACGTGAACCTCGGTGAGCAATGTACAGTTGCCGGTGGCGAGGGCGCGGGGAATCATGGTGTTGTGCGTGCCGTTTTTGGCATCGACATGACAGGCAAATCCCACGCACAACGTACAGCCGGTACAAGCGCTGCGGCCATGACGGGCGACGCTGTTGATGAGCAAGGGTGGCGTGAAATTGTGCCAGCCGAGGCGGGTAGCAGCCTCGTGCATAATCTGGCCACGGACGGTTTTGGGCACTGGGGGCATGGCATAATCGGCAGCCCGGGGCCAGACTTGGGCGCTCAACGCGCTATCACCAGCCACGCCGATTTCGTATTCGGCGCGTTGATAGTAAGGTGCCATGTCGGCATAGCTAATCGGCCAATCGGCTAGTGAGCTCCCCACTGGGACGCCATAGCGGGCGGCCATGCGGAAGTCGTCGGGCAAGAAGCGCCAGGCTTGGCCGCCATAGACCGGCGTGCCACCACCCACTGCGACGGCGTTGTTGTGGTAGCCGCCGTGGTGGGGTTGCACGACATGGGATTGGCCTTGTTGGTCGACAAACACGCGGGGGTTGCCAGCACCAGGGCCGGTGTTTTGACCATATTGTGACAATCGATGGTTGCGCAGATGGTCGGTGACTTCGTCGCTGTAGGTATATGATTTGCCCCGCTCGAGGAACAGTACTTTGGCGCCAGATTCGGCCAATAGCGCGGCGATAATCCCGCCGCCGGCGCCGGCACCTATGACAATTGCATCGTAACTCATCGGCGTTCCTCGAATCCAACCATGCGCCAGCTAATGGTATCTTTGTTGCCACCTTGGCGTGGGTCCGCATAAAAACCTTCGGCGCACTGCTCGGCCAGCAGTGCCACGAATGCTGGGGCACCGGTGAGCCAGACGGCTTGGGTGGTGCCAGCGGCGACGTCGTGCAGAATAACGTCCATTTGGTCGGGTGTAAGGGCGGCAAAGGGCTGGTGATGGCGGATATCGGCTTCGTGTTGGAGGGCGGTGAGGGCAGCGGTATAAGTGGGGATTAGGCCGGTTTCGCGTTGGAGCAAGGTCAGCAGATAGCGATCGACCTCGGCATCCAAGCCACCTGGCGCATCGTCAACGGGGATCATACGGTCGACGACGGCACGCAACGTCGCGTATTGACTGGCATCAAACATAGCCACCTCGGGAGATAGAAGGAATGTGGGCATATCATACCATTGAATGAAGGAGGAAGTATGAAGTTGGAAGTATGAAGTGAAGTTGGAAGGAGGGGCGATTACTCCAGTCGCCCCTACGATTGTCCCATTTGCATTTCCATCACGACTGGACAATCGCCCATGAAACACACCGGCAACAATCGCTCACGTCGTAGTCGTAGGGGCTAGTCGCCCCTACGATTGTCCCATCTGCATATCCATCACGGTGACGGGACAATCGTCCATGTCGTAGGGACGTGGCACGTCCACCAAATGAAGTTGGGAGTATAGAATTGGAAGTATGAAATGTGTGTAGTACACAAATTTAATTAAACTCATTTTTACATTGAACTTAAACAAAAAATGATATGCAACTATTTGTAAAAAATATATATTCGTCGAAAAGTGACGAAAAAAACACTAGTATTCAAAAACACCCCATGCTATATTTTTTATAAGTGATTATATGCTCGCTATTGTGCCATATTATCGATTAATTTTTGAGGAATACCATCATGCCAATGCAACGCCGCACGCTCCTCTTATCAATTATCGCACTGAGTATTTTGTTTAGTTGCCTATACTTTATCTTACAAAACATCAACACGCTTTCGCCGCTGGGGCGTATCAAAAATGCCCAAGAAGTGGCCAAGTTGACTGGTGAATATGCATTCCGTAGCGAAATAGACCAAATCACCAACCTCAGCCCCAACACCAGCAACTACGGCAAGCAAAGTCGACATGACACGTTTGTGGTGGAGGGAGCGGTTAACGAATCGCAACAAACCAGCAATTTGACCATCAGCAACACCCAAGGGGTGCTGATGGAAGTCAAGCGCGAACGTGGCGTCACCTACATGCGTCAGGCAGGGGGGACGTGGCAACGGTCAGCGAGTAGTGGCAGTGCGAGTCAACTCAACAGCTTGAGCTTCCTCGCCGGGGTGAGCAATGCCACCCGTGACATGAGTGATACACAACGCTATGCGTTTGATTTTGATGGTGCCAAATTCAGCGATCATTTTGCCCGCTTGCTTAGTGCCGATGAAGCCCATGGCATTGCCCACAACCAAGAGTGGACTGATATTGCGAATTCGGCCCAATACCGTTTGGCGCATGGTAATGGCAAAATCGCCATTGATAGTGATGGACTACCGCAATCTATCGAGATGCAAATCACCATGCCTGGCGACAAAAAACAAGGCAGTAGCGATACCCGCATCGCCACGACTTTTTTCAATTATGCCCGCACCGGCTTAGCGTTGCAAAAATTAGCCCACAATCCGTTTTATATGTTTGGCAATCTGGTTGGTAGTGATGTCAGCACGGTGCGTTCGCTCTTGTTGGGGTGTATTGCGGTGTTGCTCCTCATCGTCAGCGTGTCGGTGTTATTTGCAATGCGGCGCAAGTTGTATGTGCCAATGGCCATTTTGGTGATTGGGATTATGTTGTTTCAGCCCTTTAGCAATATCCCCCGTACCCTTGCGGCGAGTCAGACTCCACCGGTGGTCCCTGGCACGCCCAGCAGTCCCACCACACCACCAGAACCGGAATTCAATCCGTTGGTTGCTCCGTTCAATCAAGGGGCGGCTATTGCGCTACCAGCGGCAGGCACGAGTACCGCATCAGGCATGGTGGTGGGTACGAGTGCCACCCAGCGGTTGGCACGAAATGCGAGCACCACGAATTCCAATGCGGTTGATACGGACAAAGATGGCTTGTCAGACAACGAAGAAACACTGCTTGGTACAGACAGTACCAATGCCGATACCGATAGTGATGGGTTGAGTGATAGCCAAGAAATAAGCATAGGTACCAATCCATTACTTGCAGATGTAGATGGTGACGGATTAAATGACAATGCCGAATTACAAGTAGGTACCGATCATACATTAGCAGATTCGGATTACGATGGACTCGCTGATTTTGCAGAAGTAACAACGTTTACGCAATATGCAGGATCAAATAATAAGTTTTATTCAAATCCTCTTGATCCTGATACCAATGGCGATGGCATCAACGACGGACAAGAATGTTTTGTCAAACAATACAGCCCTTCTGCACCATGTTCAGATAGTGATGGCAACGGAGTACCAGATTTTCTTTCATTTGATAATGATGGGGACAAAGTTTCCGATACCATTGATATTTCACCAGATATGCTTTCAACGGTGACTTATACAAAAGATAATCCGTTCAATTTTAAAATCACCAATACAACGACAAGCACTGTTCCGCTCGACGTAAATATCCAAATTCGCCCAAATAACGACAATTTACTGTATGCAAACGATGCAGTCTATGACTGGCCGAGTGGTGATACCCAAGGGCAAGTCCAACGTGGCAAAGATTCAACCTACGCCACAAGTAGCTTGTTCACTGCAACAGACACAAAATCTACGAATGGCGATGTAAAAACAACTGCCTTGCTTGAAGTACGGGTACCGTTAAATTATGGACCCTTTGGTATTGAAAGCTATGGCAACTTACCAATTGCTCCCTGTGAATTGACATACCCCCCTACGTGCCCCACCCAAACAAATTACCCAGATTGGCTCGACAAAACCAAATTAGACAGCTATGGAATAAGTGTTGCCTGGAGTAAAGATGACAAAGGCAATATCTTGAATGGCGATAATAGACTGGCAGCAGAAGTAACCCTTGGTGTTCCGCTGTTAGCAGATTACGATAAATCCGGCACCATTACTTCATATTCCGCAACTCTCCAATACCAAACGAGCCAGATTATTTGGAGTACAAATCACAGTGTGCGGCTCCAGTGGATAATTACGTCAATCCAAGACGCATGCCCCTCTGATAAACCGGATTGTGCGGTCAGTGAACGTATCGAAACGAATGCACCCTTACAGGTGTACTACGGTAATTGGAAATTAATCGGGATTTCTGCCATCGAAAACAAAGGCGTCAAAACAGCGTTGATTTATGAAGACTCCACCCAAAGCGTCATCACGAATCCAATAAAGCGTCGCCTCAATATTGCAAAAATAAAAGCATTGCTGAGCACTGGGTTCCTCAAGCATCCATTTTATTCGATTGACGGCAGTGATGTAAATAAATCTATTTCGCTATTGTTTGATAATACAAAAAATGCCACTGCACAAACAGGGAATAATTTCGATCCATTAGCAACCAAAGTGGCAACCTTTAATTACCCAAATGACGGTGGACTGCAAGATTTATTTACAAACAGATTGCCTAATATTCTCAACAACACACTATGTAAAGCAAATGGTGCGAGTGATAATTGTGCGAATCAACAAACCCTGCGTACGAGCTGTGAAACACTCACGAGTGTGGCTTGTCGACCGGCAGCACTTGTCCTGACGGAAAAGACAACGCGTACTACTTCTTTAAATCAATTTAACCCAGATAGCAATAATATTGATTTTGCGAATGTCGAAACCAGCGTTTTGCGCACAATGCAAGGCCAAATCTACAAAGTAGTGTCGGGACGTTGGGAAGTAGCCAATGACAACGACATTCAAACCGAAGTGAATTTTGCGCTTCAAGCAAAAACCAACGAGGCAACGCCAGCTAATCTCAGTGATAACGATTGGAATAATTGGCGGTTTGGAATGATTAGCTCTATCATTTTGGATTTCCAACATACCGAATCGAAAGGGTATTTGCTCAAAACGACACCATTACTCACTTACGGGATTACTCCTGCGTCATTTAATACGACCGCAACTGATTCCTGGGGATACTATATCAAAGACACGTACACCTATTTTTCTTCTATATTAGATGACACGTCTGAATTATCCCCGGAGAAAAAGGATACCAGCCTCCACCAGAAATTTAAAGACTCCGTAAATGATTTTTTCAATCAAGATCCAAATTCAGTGCCATTAGGAAAAAAACCAAACTACTTGAAAGTACTGAATGTGACCAAAGGTATTGCCAAAGAATTGGCGAAATTGGATGAAAATTACCAGCAAAATCCAAAAATGGATGGCACGTTGAAATCAGCAGCAACGGCTTTTAGATTTATTGGGATTGGGTTAGTAATGTTAGCCGATAGCGGGTTCTTCAAAACAGATACCCAAAAACTCGCAGTAACAATTACTGGTCAAACTTTACAGTTGTTTAAACCAATAAACGATGTCGTTCACATTTCCATCGAATTATATGAAGCCTATAAAGCTACCCAAGTAGCGAAAATACTTCCAGTCGTCGAAGCCGTATTCGAAATGGAAGGAACGTTATTTTATTTGCAAGCATTTGCGGAAGAGTTTTTCAAAATCGCCGGTTCAATAGTCTCACGAATGATTCCTTTCTACGATACATACAAATTAATTGCTACGATGGGATGGACAAAGGCAATTGAGGTCGGTGAGAGTCTTGTAAAAGCTGTCACAATTGATATCAATAACATCAGTGGAGCAATTACCAAATTTAGCACACTTGTATCAGAATCTACCATTGTGAAAAATATAGGCAAGGTTATTAGTGACATAAAAGTAATGGCTGCAGGAAAAGAATTCGGCAGGCTAGCATCAAAAGCGGGCACGATACTTGTGGTCGTGATGATTGCAATGGTATGGGTGCTCGGGATCATGCAAGCGGTTAAAGCAGAGTATGGGTATCAAAAAGCTAATATTATCGGTAACATGATTGGCCAAACTGCAACAATGATTATCTTGGTCGCCATGGCAAGTACTGGTGTTGGCGCATTGATTGCGGCAATAGTTGCCGTATTAGACATTATCTCTATGATTGCTTGTAGATACTTAAGCGACAAACAAATACGTAGTACTGCTGGACAATGGTTGTGTGGTGGTATTTCAGGAATTGCCGCTAAATTTCTAAGCCCGTATGCGGCATCAATTGTCGTCGATCCAAATGACCCGTTTTCTCGCTATCAAAACATTACCGGTGGGGGTGGTCTATCACGCAATATTGATGGATTTAGTACCGGAAACAGTTATCGGAACACACTCGCCGTCACTGACTACATCCAAAAAATGCCCTTCCCTGCTCAATGGCAATCGGTGTTTTTTGCCTGGCAATGGAAAAATCTTGACGAACGCGAAACATCGTTTGTCTATGGTCTTGACCCCTATCAAATAGATTTAAGTAGTAGTGCGGTACGTGGGGCCCAAGTAGGGGAGTGGCAAACTAATGATTCTGGTAATAGCGACTACTATTCAGACGGAGATAAATCGTATAAATGGAAAAAAACGTTCAACGTTGAATACATCACACCATTAACCACTTCTGGCATCAATGTGCAAATGTCCGATTTATGGCTATCAGAAGCGTTCAAAGTACCGCAACAAACCTGTATTTCGATACCAAATCCACTTATATTTTGGCCGCTCATCCCCATCTGCTGGATCGAAACCTTAGACGGCAACCCCAAATACACCAATATCAACGAAACTGACAAAACTATTTTTGACGTATTCCCGGCGACTATTGACGAATTTGTCAGCTTACGCCAAAAAAACAATGGCTACACCTTTGCTTGGACAGATGACAATGTGCAACCAGCATTCCCGGTGTTCGTTGATGCGGACAATGACGGCGTGCCCAATTCAACCGAATTAATCAGTAACTCATTTGACAACGATTGGGATAGCGATAACGACGGGATTTCAGATTATAGCGAAATCAATGTTACATATTCCAAACCAAACGTCGTCGACAGTGACAATGACGGGCTGAACGATAGCCAAGAAATCCTCTACGGCACGAACCAATTAATGCCTGATACTGACGGTGATGGATTACTCGACGGCGAAGAAGTAGTCCGTGTCGACGCAAATGGCAACGTTGCCGGTGGCTGGCAAGTGACCTATGCGATTGTCGATGGCCTCCCGCAGACAACCTGGACCGGATCAGACCCCACCACTGCCGACGGTGACGACGACAGCATTACCGACCTGCGGGAAAAAGTACTGGGCTGGAGTCCGTATGCCAAGAACAGCGCCGAACTCATCGGTCTGGCAGGTGACGTCCGCGAAGCACTCATCCCCGTCGTGCAATCAACGTTTGAACCTATCAACCCAACCAGTTTTAGTAATACGGGCTATAGCGGTAGCATGATTAGCTGCGCTGACGTCGCGAGTTGCCCCGCAGTAACTAGCAGTGGAGTCCGGCTGCCCAATACCACTGCGTTACAATTTGACGGGAACGACAAGCTCGACGCAGGGAGCGGCCCACAGGCCACATTCGATTCACAATTCACCCTTTCGCTGTGGATCAAGCCAACCTACCAAAGCGCCCCACACACTATTTTTGTGCAACCAGGGCATATTGGCGTGTTTCGGACCGTCCAAGGCAACGTAGAAGTCAAACTATCCACAAATGCACCTAATGGAGCAACAAGTGGTGGGGACTGGACGTACCAACAAACTACCAACGCAGTACTCCCCGTAAACACCTGGACCAATTTGGTGGTGACCTATGCCAACAACACCGTGATAGTTTATGTTAACGGCAGCGAAAGTAGTCGTTTTTTCACCAGCGGCACACTCTTTGATAAAAGCACGGGCAACAATAATTTGAATATTGGTGGTTCGTATATTAACAGTGGAACGACTCGATACACAGGTATACTAGGCCTGCTCGATGATATGAGCATTTACCGCATCGCCTTGAGCGCCAAAGAAGTAGCGCTGCTCGCCCAAGACAAACTCGAAAATGCCAACAACGACTTGATTGTGCGCCCAGGCGATCGCATTTATAGCAACATCACCACCAGCAACAAATTGCTGGGGCGGTCGATGCAAGGCTATACCACAGTCACCGCCCAATCAACCAAGAACGACTATCAAGCCAGCCAAATGACTGCGCTGGGATTGCCCGCCAATACCAGCGCGGCAATAGAAAACATCATTGAAGTACCAGGCGCGCTGAATCCTGTCACCGCAACCAATAGTTATGTCAATAGCTGTGTATTCCCACGCACTGAACTCTGTGTCAAATTCGACGAAACGAACACGACATTCCCCCTGAAATTTAGTGATGTGTCACCTAATCAGAGTGTGTTGACCTGTAGCAACACTGCCGCCTGTCCCAGCTATGTGACATCCAACTGGAAATTCACATCCAATACCGACATGGCAACATCGGCCAGTGTGGGCAATGCCATCAGTAGCCGAGATTTCACCGTATCGCTGTGGGTCAAACCCGAAGATCAATCGGTGACCAATCGCACCATTGTGATGAGCAAAAACAGCAATGCGGTACTCAAATTAGCCCTCGCCAACGAATACCCGCAATTTACCATTGGTAGCACGACGTTGGCGGCCACCACGCGACTAGTGATTGGGCAATGGCAACACCTAGTATTCCGCTTGATGTTGGGCAAACGCCAGATTTTTGTCGATGGAGTAAATGTCGCCAGTGACACCACCGCCATTTCCTATCCTAGTAGTGCATTTGGCGAACTCCGCATCGGCAAAGATGCCACCACGAATTCTTTGATGGGCAGCCTGCGGGATATCCAGATTAATTCACTCGCCCTGAGCGACAATGACATCGCCACCCTCGCCAAAACCTGTGAAGACCCGCGTCTAATTGCCTGTATGCCGTTTAATGCGAGCACCACTGCCGCCCAAAGCATCGATTATTCGCGCTATGGCATCGACCAAGGGGTCGCCCTCAACTGTAGCGGCTGTACCACCAGCAACAACAGCGAAATTAATTTTGCTTCGAGCACCATGGCCAGTTTACCCAATGGATATGCGTCCCTCATCAACGATCACGATTTTTCGATCATGCTGAAAATCAAATTGGCCAGCGTCGCAGGCACGCAAACGATCATGCAATCGAGCGTGATTACCACCACCGGCAATCAGCTCCAGATCCAAGTGATCAACGGTCGACCTACCGTCGTGCGCAAAAACGTCGTGGCCGGGGTCACCACCAGTAGTGATAGTGCGAGCATTGATAACCTGACGCTGTCAGCCAACACGTGGTATGTCCTGACGGCCAAACAAGGTGGCGGGCGCCTCAGTATGACTGCGTATTCGGCTAATGGTAGCACCCTGCAAAGTACCAGCAAAGAAATCGCTGCCACAGCGTTGACCCAAGCCCAAGAACCACTGACCCTCGGCACCACTGGGCTGAGTGTCGATCTGCTCCGCATGTATCGCACTGGGTTAACCAGCGCCAATATGGCAGCGTTGGCAAACTATGCGTTATTTGGCAACCTGAGTATCAACCTCAACCAAGCACCGCAATCCGATAGTATGCCGATTACCGTCGAAGCACGCAACAAAATCATCGTGCCTGATGCGAATTTTGAACGTATCCGTGGCAACTGTGACGAGTCTTCGGCTGTATTGTGCGTGCCGTTTGATCGCGACATGAATACTGCTTACCCTGATCCTATGGCCAATGCGACCGCGACTCAATCATCGACTGCAATTGGTTGGCCTGCACAATATGCCATGGATAAAAATTTCGGTACGATGAACCACACGAACGCTGATGCGAACGCCTGGCTTCACTTCGACTTGGGACAAGTTCGCGATATTGCGACGGTCACCATCTATGATCGCGCCGATTGTTGTCAAACCCGGTCGGATAGCGCGAAAGTTTTTGTCAGTACAGAGCCGATGGGAGGGCGCACACCAAGCGGTCTGATTGCCCAAGGTGGCGCTTCCGCTTGGAAAAACATGAAGTGCGACAATCAGAATCAAACACAAGTGTGTGCGTCAAAAAACGTATTTGATGTCACCTTCGCCAAGGGCACACGCGGACGCTATGTGTATATTACGGTAGCAAATAATCCCTTGCATTTCCGCGAAGTTGTGGTGAACAGTAATAGTGACATCCAATCCTGTAACCGCACCAATACGTGCCCCACATTCAACGCAGGTGGCAATGAATTTGTCAGTGCCAACAAACAATCAATCACCCTCAGTACGAACCTTGCTCAATCGACATTCAATGGCACAAAAAACTATACGGTCATGAGTTGGGTCAAACTCAAAGATCCTATGGCCAAAAATGTATTTATCGGTGACAACAGTGGCATCGCAGATGGGCCGCTCAATACCGACTCCAACTTCCGCATTGAAGGGGGCATTTTGCGCGTCGGACCAACCACATGCACCGACTGCACCTATTATTACGATGGCGTTGGTACTACCACAGCCCCCGGAAGTGACAGACCACTTAGCGCAAATACGTGGTATCACGTCGCATTAGTGCGTAGTGGTACTACGCAAATAATCTATCTCAACGGCGTGCGTTATATGTCAAAGGCTGCGGCATATACGTTCAACAATGTGCGCCAAATGGAAATCGGTGGTGCTTCGGGGCAATTAAACGGGAGCTTACGCGATTTCCAGATTCATGGTACTGCCATAGACGTGAGCAAAATCAAACTGAGCGCGTCAAGTCCCGCATATGAATTGCGGATGCCATTCGATGAGCCGGCACTGAGTACTGCCTTTAGCGATGTACTCACTACCGGCTTGCAACTGGAGTGTGTAGCGACTTGTCCGCTCAGTGGCGTGCCGGGACGCGACAATCGAGCCGTGCGCTTTAGTGGCAATCAACCACTCCGGCTTGGTAATTCAGCAAATGCATTTGCGTCGTATTTAAAGGTAGTCGACCCAAATTCCCAGTTGCCACAAAAATCGTTCAGCCTGAGTATGTGGGTCAAACCAACGAAATACGGGGTATGGTTGCTCGGCAACGACACCATCAATCAAATGATGCGGCTAGGCATAGATGCAAATGGTTTTGTCAGCTACGAGCATGCTTATGCCTGTTACAACGCCTATTGTTGGCCCAAGACACCGTTGCGCTCAGCAACCAAACTCCCATTAAATACCTGGTCACATATTCATGTTACACAGTATCCTACTGATGCTATTAGTCATTGTGGGATGAATTATTCCACAGCAGCTATAGCCATCAATGGTATATATAGCAACTCTGGCCTCACAATTCCCGTCCGTATGTGTTCAATGACATACGACGACACCAACATGCCGGTTACGGCTTCCAGTAGCGCGAATACCATTATAAACAGCGCGGGCCAGACATCCCCCCAATTGACCAATTTGAACAATTATTCATCAACGACCCCCAAACCACCAGCAACGGTTATGGATCAAACCAAACAAGGCTGGACGTTTATACCAGAAACCAACCAAGGCATTACATTCGGTGATAGTGGTCGTTTGACCAATAGCAATGCAGCAACAATTGCATTTTGGGTTAAGCCGCTGGGGTTGACGGGAGACGAAAGATTACTACAACGCGAAGGTCAGTATTATTTCCGCTTAGTCAATAATCGCTTGTATTTTGCGATAAATACCCAATATGGTGGTTGGACAGATTACGATACGACCTTTACGTTAACGACAAATGCTTGGCAACATGTTGCGTTGACCTATGAAGGCCCTTCTGGGAATTGTAACAACACGTGTAACAGCTTAGTCATCCGAGCCGGCACACAGAGCAAGATTTTCCAATTACAAGGCGCTATCTTAAGTTATCCGGGCTACGAAACCACACCATTAACTACTGGCTATACGGTAGCAAATAAAGGATTAGAGCACAACTTCTCGATTGCAAATATTTTTGTCACGCCACGCAAGCTCAGCGATAGCGAATTAACCGCATTACAAAGCGAAACTTTTACCACCGACAATTTGCGCAAATACGGCAACGTCGACCCGGCGAATAGCACACTCAATATCGGCGAAACGTTTGTGGGCGACATAGACGAATTCCGTATTTCACCAATCGGAAACTCGCTCGATTACCAAACACAAGTCAAGCAAGCACCCAATTGGAACCTAAGCTTTGAAGATACGCTGAGTAGTAGCCAAACCAAAGTGACGAACGGCCTCACCGTCACCACGCCAATCAACAGTGTCGTGCTGCCAGATGATGTGCCGGGCCGCGCGGGGATTGGACGATTCAACTACGCAGCGAACTGCACCAACCCCGACATCTTAGGTGCCAACTGCCCGGTTGCAGACACCCTCGGCATGGAAGGGATGGCCAGCACCTTTAATGGTCAAGACACCCTGCTCCAGGTCAATAATGCCACCACCATCATTAACGACATCAAAAACGGCGGTACCGTACGCCTGATGATCCACCCAGATAAGACCGTGGGCAACCAAACGGTGTTGTATTACGGTAATAGTGCGGGTACCATTGCCCCGTTGCGGGTACGCCTAGTGGCAGACAAAGTCGAAATTCGGGCCGGTACCAAAGTCTTTACCAGTACGACTTCATTGCCAATTGCCTGGAACCAAATCGCCTTCCGCTTCGGCAGCAACGGCTTCCGTTACTACCAAAACGGTACCCTCGACACCGGTGCGAGTGCCACTACGGATAGTGCAGTGACGCTAACCAGCGATGCCAGCTACAAATTACGCATCGGCGGCGTGGGCAAAATCGCCGGTGTCTTTACGGAAATGTATGATGGCAGCATTGACGAAATCAGCCTGACACCCAGTGAATCTGAAGATGCTAAAATCTACCGCATCGCGCGCTCGCAGTTTTCGCAGGCCATCACCAAATCCAAGGTGGCAGAACTGACCATTGATGCCGATGCACCAGTGATAACCATCACCAATCCACAATACACGTCACGCATCCCCATCCAATTTAGCGTCAAGACCAGCGACCCGACGTCGTCAGTGCAAAAAGTAACCACGGCAATCACTAGTACCCTCAGTGCGACTGGCAGTGTGATTGCGCCAACCACCACCGAAATCCCTTCCGCCGCCTGTACCGATACCGTCGGCGGCACCAATTACTGTCCGACCTTCCAAGTCAATCAAACGACGACGGTGCCGGTTGAAGGCAAATACGGGATTGTGGTAACGGCAGCAGATGCGGTCAACAATACCAGCACCCAGAAGTCGTTGATTTATGTCGATACTACTGCCCCAACAGTCAGCTTGATTCGTAATAGTGGTACCTACACCACCAGCCGCGCCCTCGATCAAAATAGTCATCACCTGTTGTTGCGCTTCACCGTCAGTGATCCGTGTATTGGATACACAAGCTGTAGTGTGGCAGGCAGTGGCGTGGCGTCGGTCAGCATCAATCTCAAAGAAAGCGGTGGCCGCACCATAAATCTACTCCCCATCCCCACCACACGTAGCAATGGTGCATGGGTAGCTGATGTATCGTTACCCTTTGGCGACCCGTCCGGCTTCTACCAAGTCAATGCTATTACCACCGACAATGTGGGTAACAGCAAAGAAGTAGTGGTCGCTGGTGAAAATAGTCCAATTGAAGTCGACAACACCCCGCCCCAAGATGTCATCGCATCGCCATCACCGTACGATGCCAATACCTATTTCATCGGGAATCAGGCAATAACTGGGCGCGTGTCCGATTATGTCGATGGGCGGGCTGCCATTCGGCAAGGGATGCGGGTACGCCTCGACTTCGAGGCTCCCGATGGTGCCAGTGTCTTTGATAACCGCGGTGACAGCCGTTACAACACCAGTTGTACGATCTGTCCCACGGTGGCACTTGATACAACCGACGCAAGCAAACGGATTGCCCGGTTCAACATTGAAGGCATCAATCAGTCGCTGACCATCGCAAATGCGGCCACGGTCCTCACCGGCACCTTTGGGATTGCCTTGATGGTCAAAATCACCAATGCTGGCACCATCCTCAGCACCGGTATTGCAAGTAATCCCCGCCTACGTATCAAAGCCGAAAAAGTCGGCACAACATTCAAAGTGACGGCCCAACGGGGCACGAAAGCGCTAAGCACACCGGCGACCATTCCCGCCAATGTATGGCATCACCTGATTTACAGTGAATACGGCACTACCATGAGCTTGCAATACGGCACACAGCTCAAAACAATGCCGGAAGCCCTCACCGTCAGTACCACGGGCACTACTACTCCGTTGTTAAACGATATCATTATCGGGGCAGTACAATCCAATGCCACCACGGCCGCCAAAGAAGATTATTTTTCGGGATATCTTGACGATATTGTGGTCTCCAGATTCGCACTTACCAACATTGATTTGTTGGGTACGTCCATCAGCAAAGGCAGTGGAGTCCAGGCTGCGATCGGTCACCAAGTACGCCTCAATGTGATGGATGATGGCTATACCGGCAGTGATCAATTAGCCTCCTTGGCGGGATATTATCTGCCAATTAATCAGTCGACGTATCCAGTGCTCGATAGTATCACAGGGGTCAAAAGCGCGTCTTGTCTGACATCCGGAATCTTCCTCGGCACCTGTCCGCAACTCATCGATGGCTTTTCCAGCAATGCAATTACCTTTAATAAAGCGACAGACGGCATTCAGACAGGGTATAGTTTGCAATCATCGGGGGTCGTGTCGCATAGTCTGGCATTGCGCTTCAAAATCAATCCCAACGCCACCTCAGGTTTACTTGCATCACTGCAAGCGCCGACAACGGTGGCATCCTTAGCAATGCAAGTTCTGTACCAAAAGGACATCCAAGCGATTACCGTGCGTATGAACAATTCGAGTGCAATTTTGCTTGCCACGAGTGAAAGTATTGTGCCAATTGACGACAATAACTGGCATACGTTGATAATCACGAGTCGTGGCACAAATAGCACGACCAAACAAATTGATATTTACCTCGACGGCAAGCGATTGATGGGCAAAAGTATCACCGGCAATTGGGTGAATGCACCGTTAGGGTTGGGCGCAATGGCGGTTGCTCCTTATACCGGGACCAGCACCACCACCACCGCCGCCACCAATACCATTGTGGATGACGTAGCAGTCTTCAATACAGCACTTTCGCCTGCTGATATGCGCAATTACAGCTACGGCTATAGCACGGTCTACCACGAAACATTTGACAATCCTTCACTGACGCCCAACAGTACAATTGTCGAGAACTCTCCCTTCAATCAATCGAGCAATGTCCTCAGTAGTGACACCACACTCACGAGTGTGGTTGGCAATGTCGGTTCAGGCGCGTTACGGTTCGACGGCAACGACGAAATCGTGCACCGCGACACCAATGCGATTACCTTTGCGGATGCCAACTCACCGTGGAGCATCGCAACCTGGATTACCCCTGCCCAAACCCAGAGCGCCACCATTGCGAGTGGTAATGCCAACGGCTTCATATACCAGTTAACCCTCGATAGTGGCAGACCCAAATTCAGTAACGGCACGATGACGATTACCGCACCAAGTGCCGTATCTACCACGAGTGCGTCACTGGTGGTCGTCAGCAATGACGGTGTTACCACGCGCATGTACATCAATGGCAGCATGGTGGCATCGGCCACGACGAGTGGGACGACGGTGCCCGCAGCGACAAATGCACAGGTGCAATTCACGAGCTTCAAAATGTGTTTAAGCTGTTCACCCACTAGTAGTAATGCTGCGTATGACAATAATATGGCTACTAGCTGGGCTGCCCAACTTAGTATGAATAATACAAATTTGGAAGCAACTGCTGACAATGTAAATACCATTGATCGCATCACCATCTACAATACAAACACTACCTATCCACTGCGCAATTTCTATGTATTTGTCTATGACGCAACCCTCACAGATGACTCAATCAACTCACTCAAAGCCAATGCCAAATGGTTTTATTACAACCCAGGTAGCGTAACTGACCATATCATCATCCCCGTACCCTATGGTATCAAAGCCAAAAAAGTCCGGATCGTAAAGCTCGGGAACGGTGAATCGCTCGCTTTGAACGAAGTAAAAGTCCTGCAATTGCCGCAAATCCGGGTGGGCACAGGATTCGTTGGCGTCATCGATGATTTGCGGATTTATCGGCGGGCCCTCACCACCGTTGATATTGCCCGCTTACAGGCAATGGCATGGCGTCCCAGCACACTGACCACCCGCGACGACGGCTACACATGGCAGCAACCCGCGTTCACTGACATCGAAGCCAATACCAGCATCCAAAGTATGACCATCGATGTCAATGGCAATTCGCGCCGTAGCAGTGGCGAAAGATCGCTCTGGAACGGTATGATCGACACGTTATCACCGACCATCAGTGTGGCGGGTACGAGCACGAATTATGCAGTGGCAATCAATGACCGCAACCTGATTCCAACCCAAATCAACACCCCGTGTGGTAGCAAACTGCAACTGAGCAATCAGCCAGCAAATTCATTGTGGTTCCTGACCCGCATGAGCTTTTTGGATGGCACCGTGTCACCAATTACCGGTGTAAGTGGCACCTGTACGCTCAGTAGTAGCCCTGAACTCATCCAAACCAATAGCCAGAATATCTCGACGACCACCAGCCTGGCCTTTGGCAAAGATGTGGCCTATGTCGGCATCAACAATACCCTACGCGTGGTCAGTGCCCAATCACAAACCACCATGCTCGGCGACAGCACACCAGTCAATGGTACGGTCATTTTGGTAAACACCAACCGCACCAAGACACGGCTCTACACCATCAGCCGAATCGTCAGTGGCACGAGTACCCAGACTATCTTGAGCCTGTTTGATATTGCCACCAATGGTAAAAAACCCGCACTCTTGAGTAGTTTGCCGATTGAATTGGCACCGAATGCCACCGTCACCCAGATGGGGATTGCCAACAACGGCA
>CAISXI010000215.1 GCA_903889425.1 uncultured Roseiflexaceae bacterium
CGCATCAAAGCCGCTACTACGGGCACGATAACCCAATGAATTGGGGAATGAGGTGGCATAATCTAGTCGCGCCCCACACGGCGTCTGCAATAGATTGAGATTGGGGTTGTGTTCGTCAATGCTCACCGTATAACTATACTGATCGGTATCGGTGATCTGTTGTTCATTACTGGTAATCCGGGGCGGCAAGGTATCGATGAGCCCACTCCACAATGTTTGTTCACCGATGTTGTTGGCCCGAGAATTTTCTAATTGGTCAACGGTCATACTTTGAATGGTGGCATCAACCTCGATGTTGTCATCGATTTTTTTACTCCAATCAAAGCCATCTTGACGAGGAGTCAATGTGCTATCTTGCCAACCCATGATACGCAACTGCGTAATATTTGTCGGTGTCAGCGCATGGCGATACACACGGACATCATCGACATCTGCAATCGCACTCGAAATCGTCACCACCGGGGCGCGCTGGATGGTGACCTCACTCAGCGCCAATGTCTCGTTGGTGCCTTCGATTTGCAATCGTACATACCGACCAGTTGTCCCAGTGGGCAACGTCAATACCACGAATGCCCCAATCTGGTTCGCAATATATTGCGTCCAATTTGCCTGATCGGCATCGGCATATCCAAGCGCCGTATCTGCAATGAGTACATGCAAATTATGCAGATTAGTCGTAACTCCGTCTGTACGATTGCGGATTATGATCCGATCAATCTGTTGGCTACTGCCCAGATCGGCCTGCCACCATGGATCGTTTTCTGCGTCAGTTGTAAATACCGTCGCATTATTCGTATCATTGGCATTGTTGGCCGTTCCACTCGATGCAGAAGCAGTGGTGGGTATATCCTTGAAGAGCGGCGTGCTCAGCATGTCGGTCCCCACCGCTTGACTCCCTACCAATACCCCATTCATGTACATCCGCATCGTGCTGCCATCGCTGTTGATCACGACATGGGTGGCCACATTGGGAGTAACAGCCGTATCTGCGATTACGCTCGCACCCGCATGACTAAATGTCAGGTAATTCCCTGATTGCGTTAACGTATAACCATAGGTATAAGGCGTGGTACTCTGCAAAATCGTACCAGTGGCATTGGCATTGGCGAGATTCAGCCAGAGCGATAACGCCCAAGGCTGATTGGGTTCGACAATCGTCAAACCACGGTCATCACGATGAATAACTGTTTGTGAAATTTGCCGTGACAACAAACCTGCGCCTACCATCCCTGTCCCAATCTGGACATCGGTATAACTTGTCAGTTGCTGGAACAACGATGCGTCTAGCACCGTGCCAGTCGCATTGTCATTCATTTCGTCAAAGGTCTCGATATAGACGGGGTCATATCCAAATGCCAATGTGCGAATCTGCGTCAGACTCAATGCCGTGCGAAATAGTCCGATATCATCAACCATGGCATTGGTAGCAGCCCGACCATAGTAACTTGCCCCCACCGAAATAGCAGCGTTGGTAAAGAGCCCACTCACTGCTGCCGTCGTACCAATCAATTGGTCATCCCAATACACGTTGAATCGGGTGGTGGTGCTATCGGCAGTCGACACAAGCGTCAATTGATGCCATTGGTCATCAACGATTTCTAACGACACCACCGACGTAATGCCATTCGTCGCACTGATTGTGGTAGTCAGTTGCCCGAGATTAGCTTGATAATCAACGAACGCATTCAATGCGAGTAAATCATTCCCAATTGTGGCAATCCGACCACTGGTCGTATCGGTTGGAATCCGGACCCGCAGGCCATACGTTACCGTTGAGTTTACACTCTGAGTAATTGCATACCCCAACATCACACCTTGGTTTTCGTCGGCAAAACTGATGGCATTGCTGGTAAAGCCTTGCGTGATGGTCGGACACGTCGACACGGGAGAGGTCAATTCGCCATTACACAACGCACTTTTGCGTGAATTCATCACATCGACAAGCGGGAGCTTGGCTTGGTTGACTGGCATAAAAAAGTCCGTAAGGGCTGCCAATCCATCGACATCGGCAAATCCGTCATCACGTACCGCCAACCGTGTTTGGTGGGTAAGCGTTCCGGCACCACGGGCAATACTATTCCCAACCAAATCATTGGCCGTCAAGTAGTCATTCGATATAATCACGTCGTCGATATAGCCACGGAAGTAGTCTTCGACAAGGTTGTTACTCGTACTTGATTGAGTCGCCCCAATCAACAAATTATTACCCTGATTAGGTGTGGCAGCCAATTTGAGGCTTTTGGTGATGATACTGCTGTCGGACCACCCCGTCTTGTAGTCTGCATTCCCCCATTGCAGACTCATCACTTGTTGTGATTCGGTATAAATCAGCCCATACCAGGTGTTGGCATTGACGATGGTACTTGATAGCGATGTATTGCCGTGGAACGCTTTGATTTTGAAGGTATTGGCAGTGACACGCTCAGCAAATATGCGTAACCGTGGATTATTGGCGTTGCCACTACTCAACAGTGTGCCAGAATCGGTTATTTTGATGCGCATCGCCACCGTAAAGAGGTCATTAAACAGATTATTTGCATTATGTGCAGTAATAAATTGTTGATTACTATCGATATTAAAACGCGCCACCAATTGGTTATTGAGCTGACTATCGATTGCGACTGTAGGACAATTGACACAGTCGCTCACATAGCGCGTATTGACGCGGTTATCAAATGATTTCGCTCCATTAACGGTATCAAAATCGAGTTTGACCAACAAATTATGTTGGAGCGCCACCCGACCATCATAAATATCTGATACCCGCCCAACCAGCGTACTGTTTTCAAGTGTGCTTGGGCCAACGATATACAAATTCTCGGTGAGCGGTGATGGATTCACAATGACATCGTGCGGGGGAGCGCCATCGACCTCAATCGGATTACTCGCCCCAGCCACATACTGGAGCTGACTACTATCGAAGCCCATCGCATTATCGAGCAGGTCTTTGCTCCGTACTTGCACCAAATAATAGCCATTGGGAATGGCCGGCAAGGCGAATTGACTTTCCCATGTACTCGTAATAACGGTTGTGGCAGTCACCAATGAACTCGTCAACAAGGTCGCTGACTGCCAGCCGGCGACTGACTGCCCATTCAAACTCTGCAAGTTCACTTCTACCGATTTCACCCCAACCCCACGATGACTCGGGCTTCCCGAATCACGCAACGCAGGGTCAGTAGCGCGTATGTGTAAGGTCAAAAGTTGCTTATTGGTGCCTTCTTGCAACGTGGTGGTATATGTGGGGACACGGACGAGCGTCAGCGTAGGCGCCGTGGTATCCACAAAAAACGTCCCATGCCCAATGCTATTTGGTCCACTCACCCCTTGATTGTAGACCGCATCCTGGGTCGTGGCCTGTAAATCATATCGTCCTTCCACAGTTTTGGATTCAAACGGACAATAGGTTACATTGCGCGGGTCATTCACCGGTTGTTCATTACAAATAGGCACACTCGTAAGCAACACACGCGAACTTGGTTCGGTATATTTGACGATATTGACCGTCAACGCATCAATCAACGACGTAGGATCACTCGTATCAACCAAGAATTGCATGCCGTTGGCAGATGCATATTCTGGATTCGAAATGACCGCAGTCGGCGCATCAGCATCAACAGTAAAGCTCCCCAATTCTTTTTTGACCATCCCCAACGCCGATTGCAAGCGTGCCGATTGAAACATCAAATAACTCGGTAGTACCCCTGGGAAGAAGGTGATGTCGTCGATACCACCTTTGAACAAGTTACTCGCAGTACTCGTAGCGTTGGTGGCACTAGGATTGCCCCCCAAATACAATTGCCAATTCAGGTCATCGGGTGCTGAAAAATTAGGTACCGGAGGGTTCGGTGACGCCAAACAATTTTCACAATTTCCATTTTGATAATAATGGAACCCATTTGCACCAAAATCAAAAGAAATCACATTCCAGGCTGGCGTCAACGCATTCGTGGCAGTATAGACAAAACTATTACCAATGCTGACCTTGACTTTTAAATCACTGCCAACCACGACTTTCAGCCCATTCCCATTGCTCGTATCGTCGTTCCAATTCCCATACGCCAGCACCGTCCCCACACTGCCCTGGTTCTGCGGGTTGAGGATAAGCTGTACGGTGCCACCATTTTTGATACTGTCCATAACTGACTGCGGATTGGCCACTTTGAGTAGCGTATTTGTGCCATTAAATGTCGTAGCCAAACCTGCCAGACCGACCACATCGACA
>CAISXI010000216.1 GCA_903889425.1 uncultured Roseiflexaceae bacterium
ACTATCTGCCAGCAGGCGATCACGCCCCGTCAACACCAGCGCACTCCCTGCCACAAACTGCATAGCCTTGGCGTATTTGCCAGCCACCAACACGGGGTAGCCCACCACTTCGAGCGGCGCTTGGGCTAGGTCAGGGGTCACCCCATCATCAAACGAAGAGAGCAAACGGTATTCATTGCGGGGGGCAACCACCACCCGATACGCAGGCGGCGGTGCAACAGCGGTGGCAATTTGATCGGGCGGCATGAAATCAAACTCGCCCCGCAACGAACTATGCCACAACCACGTACTCGCCAGACAAGCTGGATATCGGGGGCAAGGGTCAGCGCCGTTGCCGTACCAGCCATAGGGATCGACTTGCTTGCCATCACGGCGCACCTCGAAATGCAAATGGGGTGTACCAATCACAAAGCCGCTTTTGCCACTACTGCCAATCACGTCACCAGCCGCAACCTGGACCCCTTTGCCACTATTAATCAACCCCATAAAGCGCCGACTAAAACGATCAAGATGCCAATACACTGTCGTATAACCATCAGCGTGAGTGATATAGACGCCATTGCCACGGTGCGTGCTGGCGTAGGCGATACCGGCTGCCGCTGCCAAAATAGGCGTGCCGATGAGTTGGTCCGGGAAGGCAAAATCATGGCCGTCGTGACCATCGTACTGTATATCGTGGGCTCCCAAATAATTGACCACCACCCCATCATCGGAGGCTTTGCTATCAACTGTAGGGTATTGATGATCGAAGTAGGCCAAGTGGCGGACCCGCACCCCCGCCTGCCATGGTCGATAAAGGAATCCACTCGGTGGCGGGGCAGGGGGAGTTTTTTTGCTGACTAACGCCCCATCAAAGTAGGTTGCAAAGGCCTGCACAAAGGCTTTGACCGCCTGTACCCATTGAGTACGCGTACGGCCATGGGCCAGCACTCGTTGCATCGCCACCCCTTCGGGTGCTTGATTGAGATCAATGGTGGTGGTCACCCCATCACTAAATTGCACCACCGGCGGGCGGTCATACGGACCAAGCCCGGCCCTTAGACCTGCCGCTGCCCAATCAATCTGGGCGGCAAATCCACGTGGAGCTACCGGGCTATTGGTAATCGGGGTGGCAAGTACTGCCGCACCACCATCGGTGCGACTAAGTAATTGATTGCTGGCTTCGAGCAACGCCAACATCATGCGCGGACTGACGCCGTACCAGTCGACCCTCGAGCGGATAATCCCGGCGGCGGTTTGCGTCCCTTCATTGAATTGCCCGAGTGGTCCAGGGAGTTGAGCGAGATATGCCGGTAAATCAGTCTCGACGAGCACAGGGTTGGGCATAGCAAATACGTGGGGGGGCGGATGACTAACGTACGTCCAAAGCCACACCCACATCATCAATATCTGCACGATTTTTCGGTATTTTTGCCGCACGACTCCACCTTGTACAACCCAAATCATCTGCTTCTTTTATTGCGTGTATCATACCACGTACAAAACTATCACCACGCGCAAGACTTTGGATAAATCAACGGTATAATGAAGAATAATGTGTTTTTTGAAAGTGTCGCACTATGCGTCAACCACCACGCGCTCAACCACAACCGCGCAGTACCGTCGTCCATGACATCACACTCCACGATGATTATTTTTGGTTGCGTGAACGCCAAAACCCGGCAGTACATGACTATATTGGCGCCGAAAATTCCTATGCCGATGCGCATATATCAGCCACAGCGCGTCAATTACTCGTCAGCGAGCTCCAAGCGCGCTTGGTCGATGATGACGACAGCGCCCCTATTCCCATCGGCGCATATGCCTACTTTATGCGCTACAAAAAAGGGCAACAATATCCGGCACTCATGCGTACGACACTTGCTGACCCACACCAACCTGCCCAAGTAGTATGCGACCTCGGCCATGAAGCCCGTGGCAAGGCCTTCCTCAAACTGGGTGATTGGGCAGTCAGCCCCGATGGCAGCTACATTGCCTTGTTGCTCGACGACAATGGCAGCGAACGCTTCACGCTCCACATCCGGCGAATTGCCGACGGCCACACCATGATTACCCCCGTCCCCGATCTGCACTATGGCTTGGCGTGGTCGCCCGACGGGAGCGTGCTGGCGTTTGTGCGCCCCGACGAAGCCTGGCGTCCGAGTAGCGTATGGACATGGCAATGGCAACGCCCTGCCAGCCCTGCTACATGTCTTTTTTTTGAAGCCAACGAATTATATAATGTCCAGCTCGAGCAAAGTGGCGATCAACGCTTTTTGATTGTGGGCAGTCATAGTAGTAGTAGCTCAGAAGTCTGGTTGTTTGACAGCCAGCACGACTATGCCACGCAGTGTGTGGCGCCGCGCCAACCAGATGTCGAATACGACATCGTCATGGTCGGTGAGCAATGCTATATGCACACCAATCAACAGGCAGTGAATTTTTGTGTGCAGACTCGTGCGCTCAGCCAAACCGAATGGCAGCCATACATCGCCCACCGCGACGATACGATTATCGAAGGACTCGATGCGTTCCAGCACCACCTCGTGACATGGGTACGGCGAGGAGGCTTGCCTCAAGTCGAAGTCTACCCTCACGACCAACAACCAATGCATTGCCTCGAATTTAGCGATGCCGCCTACAACGTTACGTCAATGTACCAGCAAACCTATCATGGTGCGGTTCTCTATCTTAGTTATGCCACACCGATTACCCCCCAAACGGTGCTGGCCTATGATCTACAAAGCCGCGTCTATACCACCATCAAACAAGATGTGGTGGGTGGTGATGGGCATAATCCAGCAGATTACCTGCTCGAGCGGGTCTTTGTGCCGGGCAGCGACGGCGCCCAAATCCCCTTGACGATTGTGCGCCGCCACGACGTGGTGTGTGATGGCAGCGCGCCGGCGTTGCTGATTGGCTATGGCGCCTATGGCGCCAATCTCAGTGTCGGATTTGTGGCCGAGCGCTTGAGTTTGCTCGAGCGTGGGTTTGTGATTGCCCTGGCCCACATCCGTGGTGGCAGCGAAATGGGACGAGAGTGGTATCTGCAGGGCAAGCTTGCGCACAAACAACATACATTTGACGATTTTATTGCCTGTGGTGAATTCTTGGTGGCGCAACACTACACGAATAGCGCACGGATGGGTTGTTATGGGCGGAGCGCTGGTGGATTGTTGGTAGGGGCGGTAGTGACCCAACGCCCTACGTTGTTTGCGGCAGCACTGGCGTTGGTGCCGTTTGTGGACATCCTCAATACCATCCTCGATCCGACGATTCCCTTGACCAT
>CAISXI010000217.1 GCA_903889425.1 uncultured Roseiflexaceae bacterium
GCTCCAGCGTGTGCGCCACGCAGGTACCATGATGCCCAGCACGGCAAAGGGCCAGACCCGTTCGAGGAACAAACCGAGGTTGTTGGGGTGGCCATAGACTGACGCCACGCGGCGCACATTGTCGACAGCCACGATGTTGTCGCTAAAGGCCCGTTTGCTGCCCAGCCACGGCACCAGGTCGAGCCCGACGAATTGCAATAATCCGAAGCCGGCCACCGTGGCGCCACTGGCGACCAGTACATGAATCAACGTTTGGGTGGTGAGGCGCTGGGTTTGGATGGCGGTGCGGATGACCAAAAACCAAATAATCGGCTCGACGATTATCCAGCGCCAGCTCCGCAACGCTTCGCTACGCCCTTCGGGCAAGACCCATAGCAGGCTGGCGGTGGCGCTGAGGATGAGCAAGGCCGGCCAGAGGTCGGCTTTGTTGATGGTGACGATGGGTTGGCGGGTACGCCAGCGCATGCCCACCCAACCGGCCACACTGATGAGCAGCACGATTTCGTGCAGGGGAATGCCCGCGCTGGCGGTGAGCGCCACCGGGATCAGGTAGAGGGGCGCCGTGGCCGGCACCAACGGCAGGGTGATGTCGGGGCGATACCAGGCCACTGCCAGCAATGCGAGCACGCCGAGCAGTTTGAGGGGCAAGGGGGCGATTTGGATGCAGAGCAGGGCGCCGATGGCAATCAGCCACCCGGCACGCTGGAGCAATGGAGCGATGCGGGTAGTTACCATGCGGCCTCGATCATCTGTTGCCATTGGGTGTGGCTGGGTGGGGTGGGGGCAAGTCCAATCAAGCGATTTTCGCCAGCAAACAAGGTAATCAACTCGTCAACCGTGGGGGTATGCGGTGCCAGCAATGCGCCCAAGCGGGGTACGCCACAGCGGTGTAAAAATGTAGCCAGCACGGCGGGGAATTCGGCCACTGTACAACCAAATGCTGGTGCGATACGAGCGATGGCGGCGGGGCGGTGTGGCGCCACAAACGCCATGAATTGGGGCATCATCACGATACAGGCGGTGCCGTGGGCGAGGTGATAAACGCCGCCGAGGCTATGACCGACGGCGTGGCCGAGATGGACGCGCCCACTCAAAAAGGCCAACCCTGCCACGGTGGCGGCTTGGCTCATGGCGGCGCGGTCGGCGGGGTTGTGGCCGTCGCGAATCAAGCGGGGCAGCGATTCGACAATCACGGGGATGGCCTGCATGGCCAAGGCATCGCTAATGGGTGAGGCCATAGTCGAGGTCATCGCTTCGAGGGCATGCGCCAAGGCATCCATGCCGGTAGCCATGGTCAGGCTGGTGGGCAATGTGGCGGCCAAATCGGGGTCGACGAGGGCCACGTGGGGGGCGATGACGGGGTGGCGTACTAACAATTTGCGTTGAGTGGTTGGCTCTGTCACAATCGCCACAAAGGTGACTTCTGAGCCGGTGCCGGCGGTGGTGGGGACGGCAATCAACGGCAACATGCCGGCGGGCGTAGTGCCACCCCCGAAGTAGAACGGCGCGATTTGGTCAGTATCGTGGTAGCGCAACAAACCGATGGCTTTGGCGGTGTCGATGGCGCTACCGCCCCCTACCGCCACAATGCCGTCGATGCCGTGTTGTTTGGCGTGGGCGGCGCCGGCGATGATGGCCGGCTCACCCGGGTCGGGTTCGACGGCGGTGGATTGCACGACGGTCAGCCCGGCGGCGCTGAGGGCGGTGGCGATGGCCTGGCCGGCGGGTGTTTTGGCCAAAAAGGGGTCAATCAAGAGCAGTACCGTTTGCATGCCCAGATTACGGGCTTCGCTACCGACGGTGGCGACGACCCCGGCCCCACTCACAATCCGGGTGGAACTGAGTTGTGTCTGAACCATGTGTATATTCCCCTTTGTGTGTGATGGTGATATCGGTCATGGATGAGACCGTGACGGCTATAGCGATTGTACGTGATTTGACTATTTTCGCCAATTGCAGTCGGTGACTCACGCACATGTGTTGGCAGCCTACAACCCGTATATTATGGGCCGTGATGGTACTGATTTTGGATTTTGTGGAAAGGGGCTCATCTCGAGGGTGGGGGCGGTTCGGTGATACGCCATCGATGCGCCGCGATATTCACCGGGCCGGTGTTTTATGGGAGGTGTTTCAATAGTTTGGCGCAATGTATTGGCGTACGCGATTGGTACACGTGGGGCTAGATTTGTGGCGCTGGCTCTACAATCGGCGCCCGCTGCTCGAGGTAGACAATCCCCCATATGCCCAACCCGATGAGGCATCCGACTGCGATATACGCGTCGAACGTGTTGGCACGGGCCACATAACTCGCCACCATCCCGCCCACACCCGCCAATAGATAACAGGTCAACACGGCTTCGCGGCGGGTCAAGCCGAGTTGCACCAAGCGGTGCGAAATATGATCTTTGCCGCCGTGGGTGAGGGGGTTTTTACCACGGCGCAAGCGTGAAATCGACACCAACGTGGTGTCAAGGATGGGTAACGCCAACACGCACAACGGCACCATCCAGGTAATGATGATTTGATTGGCAGGGAAGCGCAGTTTGATGCCCAAGACGGCCAAAAACAATCCCAAAAAGAGCGACCCCGTGTCGCCCATAAAAATCGTAGCCGGGTTGAGGTTGTAGCGCAAAAACCCAATACAGGCCCCCATCAACCCGGCCGCCAAGGCGCTCACCAAAATCTGGCCACTTTGGGCGGCCAGCAACAAAAAGAAGGCCCCGCAGACTGTCGCCACCCCACTCGACAAGCCATCCATGTTGTCGAGTAAGTTCATGGCATTGGTAATCCCTACCACCCAGATTATGGTCAAAATAATATTGTAGGTGTCGTTGGTGAATAGTTGCACTTGGATACCCCCAATCACCAAAATCACGGCTGCCAAGGCTTGGCCCAGCAACTTTGGGTAGGCATGCAGCGTCCAACGGTCGTCAGCCAAGCCACAGAGCGATACCAGCGTGGCGGCCAACAAAATCGCAATCAGCTCACGAATATAGAACCGTTCGCCAAACAACACCAAGGCTCCCACACACGCCAAATAAATCGCCGCCCCACCCAGTAACGGCACCGGGGCACTATGGATTTTGCGTTGGGAGGGAGCGTCGACTACGCCAATCCGCAGGGCGATGCGGCGAGCAATGGGGGTAGCGATGATGGCAAAGAGCAAGGCGGTGATGCCGATGAGCAAAAATTGTGTCATGATGCAATACTTTTGGCAGTAATAATTCTGCCTTCTAGTGTACACCACCTCCGGCAACGATAACGGAATGCACGGTCTATTTAGCGGTGTGTTGTGCATATTCGTTGCGAACCGACGAAGTGAAAATGGGTTGTATGCACCAGAGAATGTAGCGGCAAAATGGTGTAGTATTGGGTATAATTGCGTACGGCATAAGGAGGTAATCGGCATGCAACCACGACGAGAAATCCCCTTATGGCTTGTCGGTGTGGTGATTGGACTAGGGCTGATTGGTGTTTCGTTATTTGACCAACAAAAAACATCCCTCCAGCGCGTATTTAAGGCCGCACCTACCCCGCAAATCCCGGCCATGATTGGTACCGCCCTCGAAAAACC
>CAISXI010000218.1 GCA_903889425.1 uncultured Roseiflexaceae bacterium
ACCAATACTGACTTCCGTGGCGCAACGTTTTACAACGTTATCCTCACCAAAGCCAATCTGGCCGGTGCCAAGCTCAATAATGCGACGCTCAACAATACCAATCTGGGCTGGGCAAATCTAGCAGGCACGGACTTCACGGGTGCCACCCTCGAAAATATCGGCTCGGGGGGGATTACCGGCTCGCCCATCAACCTCCCTAGTAATTGGCGCATAACCCGCGGCTATTTGCTGGGGCCATCGGCCAATCTCGCCAATGCCAAATTAGCCAACCTTAATTTGGCAGGCATCAACCTGAGTAACGCCGACTTACCCTATGCCGATCTCTCGTTTAGCAACTTGACGGGCGCGAATCTGACTAGCGTATCCTTCATTGGCGCCAATCTCGCCAATGCCAACCTCACGACAGCCAACCTCACGGGGGCGCATCTGGGCAATGCGACGCTACGACAGGCGTTGCTGACCTCGGCGACCCTCGACAATGTCATTTGGGATAACACGACTTGTCCAAACAGCAGCAATAGCGATAATCAGAACAATGTCTGTGGAGCTGATTTGGCCACACCTACCGCGACGAGGACCGCGACGAGGACCGCGACGGCTACCAGAACCAACACACTCACCAGAACTGCGACGGCTACCAGAACCAATACACCCACCAGAACCGCAACCAGAACTGCCACCGCGACCAGAACTGTGACCAGAACTGCCACCGCGACCAGAACTATGACCCCTTCCCGCACCACTGTCGGTGGCCAAGGCAAACAAGTAGCGACATTGACGAGCACTCCCACCGCAACCCGTACCCGTACCCGCACCAAAACGGCGACCCGCACCAAAACGGCGACCCACACCAAAACGGCCACACCAACACCGACAACTCGACCGTAGGATGTGCTGATAAAAAAATACCTGGGTGCGACGTGAAGTAGCGTGGTGGTGAGTTCGTTCAGCGCACGATGTTGGAGCCTCCGCGGCTCCGTGCCCCCGCGTGAAACGAAGCGTATCTCATGGCCGGCGCCGTGGATTAATCACCCCTACTTCCCACTCGGGCGATTTTCTACGGCGCCATAACCGCTACGTGTTGCCACGATACATGGCAGGCACTGTGGATTAATCGCCCCTACTTACGACACGGGCGATTTTCCACGGCGCCATGACCGCTACGTGTTGCCACGATTCATGGCAGGCGCCGTGGATTAATCGCCCCTACTTACCATTTCCGACGTCACTTCATACTTTCGACTTGATGCTTCCTACTTCATGCTTCATGCTTCCTACTTCGTATCAGGCGCTCCTGCGCCCATGCAATGACGGTGGGGGTGTGGGTTGTGGTATTCATAGCGCCGTAGCCGACTATAGCCCTACACGTGCGCAGGCTGGCTGGTGAGTTGCACCAGTGCTTCGAGCACCCGTGCTTGTTGTACCGCATCCATGGTCAGATAGCGCTGATTGCCGGCGGGATCAACCACAAACGTCGTCACCCCTTCGTCGTCGACCACCACCCGCCCGGGCCGACTCAAGCCAAAGTACCCCCGCTCGGGGCAGACCGCATACAAGGCCGTGGCCAAATCCCAACAAGGGCGCTCTTCGGCGGGGGCACAATAGGCGTTATAGGCCTCGACGATGATATGCCGCGCCACATAGCCAAAATCCTCGGCAATCGATATGCGCGGATACCGCAACGCCCAGCCGATTTCGAAGCCGCCCCACACCACCGGCGTCGGCCAGTGGGCCGCCAGCGCCTGCATGGCAGGGATGTCGCAAATCACGTTGAATTCTTTGAAGCGCGCGTCGCCGTCTATCGGCAAAAAAGCCCCCGCCATCAGCGACAAACAGCGCACCTTGCGCGTGAGCAACGCCACATCGGCGGGGTTGGCCAGCATCACCGCCATATTGGTGGCAAAACCGATATGCACGATGGTGACGCTCTGATCCGGCAATCCTGCCAGCGTCTGGCGCAACAACGCCACCGCGTCGGGGGCGGTGGCAGGGTCGTAGTGGTGCGGCCATTGCTCGGCAACAGGCAAAAAGCGATTGGTTTGTGATTCCAGTCCGACCCGCATCACCCCCACCGGGATCTGCCCGCGGCCATAAAACTGATTCACCGCCGCACACATGGCGGCGGCATCGTGCCCGGCCCGTGACAAAATCACTGCCGCCAAATTGCACTGCCCACGGCTCTGTAGGCTGTGCAACACGGCCATCGCC
>CAISXI010000219.1 GCA_903889425.1 uncultured Roseiflexaceae bacterium
ACGAACGTAGTGACATACATGCCGACACCGCACACCCGCCAACATGCAACCCAAGCTAAAAACCGCCACACAACTATCACCTTGACACGTGTCGGATACATCGTTCCAATCCTATGACAATGTGAAAAGTTGTGTGGTTACAAATAAATCTACGCGTATACACTATCCAAGCTACTGCGCGTGATTGATTGCAATACGATGTCACGTATTGCATAACATTACCGGAGCGTAACAGTTACATCCGTCTTGACAAAATCACGGTTCCCCAGCGTATCGCGGACCGACATCCACACCGTATATATTCCTGCAGTAGCATGCGCATTCCAGCGAATTTTTTGCGTGTATTGTACGCTCACACCACGCTCTGTGCGGGTAACGACGCCCTCAGATGAAGGCGTGTAGGCATGATAGGGACCCTGGCTCGTTGCGATGCCGTAGCCGTTGTAGGCCAACCACACCCCCGTACCACTAATCCCCGTCTCGTCGTCGACGCGCCACAAAATGGTGAGATCATCAGTACGATCAACCACAGATGCAGAGGCGCGAAGTTGGGAAAACTCCGGTGGCGTGGCATCGTTAGAACCCGAGTTGACCATCAACACAATCCGTTGTGGTGTCGCATAATTGCCAAAAACGTCGAGCGCATTCAATTCCACAGTGTATTCACCATTGACAGCATTGGCTGGAATCGGACAATTTACCCGGAAGGTGGTGCTTGTCAGTGGAGTGCCCGCGGGAGAGACCTGACTTACTGCAGTGGCGTAAGTTCCGAATCCACACCACTCAGTAATCCAACCTGGCGTACCACCAATAAGCATCCATGATAGTTGTATGGGTGATTCATCATCAACAACCCACTCGAATGTGGCCGTCTCGCCCGCATTCACGCTCTGCGTCAACGCCATGGGCGCAAACACGGGGGCCGTAGTATCAGGCAGACACCGACCGATAGTGGTGTCACTGGCATCTAGGGCACAGCGATTGTCACCGCGGCCTGGTTGCAGGCGATCGCGGTCACTGCCACCACTCAGCGCATCATCACCGTCACCAGCATTGAGTTGATCACTCCCCGTATTCCCATTGAGGACATCATCCCCTGCACCAGCGTCGATAACGTCGTTGCCAGCATCCCCGGTGAGCTCGTCATTACCATTCCCACCAATAATGCGGTCGTTACCATTCCCACCGTCGACGCGATCATTGCCGACACCGGCATCGACCGTGTCATTGCCATCTCCGGCCACAATGATGTCGTTACCACCCCCACCACTAATTGTGTCATTCCCTGCCAAACCACAGATTACATCATCACGCACTGTCCCACGCAGCACGTCATTGCGGGATGTGCCACGAATCGTACACTGCGGTGTCGGCTGCGCTCCAACGGGCGGAGACGTCGCAAATGCTTGTGCTGGGAAAATAGCGCTCAACGCAAGGGCAATCAGAATGAGCGTATGTTTCATGAACATTCCTTTAATTACATTGGCAGAGTTAAATGACTTGGAATTAATCTGAATTATTTACATCAACTATTTTTAGTATACCTTAAAGAGAAATTACATCAAATGAGTATTGCGTAAATATTCAATGAGATTACCACAGCGCATGTTTTCATGCGATTATCCGCATTACGCATACCACATCACAAAAATACACAACACATCATACTGTTGACATGTGCTAATGCTACGAGATAATTGGATACTCGATACACTCCAGTGTCGGATTACCCCCACGCGTGTGGGGAATTTCACCTAAATTTTACCATTTTTGCTCATGCACAAATGTGGTCGCAACAATATCCATTGTCACGACCACATGTTTATGTCAATCCTATCAGCACATGTTACGGCGCAATCAACCCCAACAATTCATCGCGACTGACATTGGCGATATAGCCGGCCACATTGATGCTAGCCAGGGCCGCAGCCAGCGTATCGTGGTCATAGCGCAGATTGGTCAGCACTGCCTCGAGGTCGGCGATGTCACCTTGGCCCATGAAGTCACCAAAAATCCGGGCCGAAACGATGTGGTTGTTTTGGATGTCGAGGCGCACGTCGACCTCACCCCCCGCAAAGCGCTGGGAACGTTGCACGTTGGCCGCCGGATTGCGCCCGTAATTCCAGTCCCAGTTGGCGTAGCGGCTGGCACGCAAGGCCTTGACCCCCTCCCAATCGGCGTCGCCAAAGGGGGCGGTGGGGATGTGGGCGCGGTCTCGGGTACCAAATATTTTTTCCAAAATCCGTTCACGAAGCTCGATGGCCGTAATCGGCGTATCAAGAAATTCGTTGATGTTGGCCACCCGGCTACGAATCGATTTGACCCCTTTGGATTCGACTTTGCCCGGTTTGGGGCGCAACGCCGCCGTGACGGCATCGAGGTCAGAATCGACCAGCAAGGTGCCGTGGCTAAGCATACGGTCAGAAGCGGCAAATTGGGCATTGCCCGAAATTTTGCGACCATTGACGATGATATCGTTGCGCCCACTCAGTTCGGCCAGCACTCCCAAATCGTGGAGCACCGCCAGCACCGGTTGGTTAAAGGTGTCGTAGCGATTAAAGCGTTCGTTGATTTCACGGGTCATGAAACTAAAACAGAGATTGCCGGCATCGTGAAACACCGCACCACCACCCGATACCCGCCGGACCACTTGGATGTCATTGGCGGCGACCACGTCGCTGGCGATTTCTTCGTTGGTGTTTTGGTTGCGGCCCACAATGATGGCAGCCCGATTGCTATAAAACAACAGCAGATCTTCGTTTTCGAGTTTGTGGCGGATGGAGTATTCTTCGAGGGCCAGATTCATGGTGGCATCGGTCATATCGAGATTGTCGACAAATCGCATGGCAGTGCTTTCTTTTTTGGTCAAAATAACGGCTACCCATCAATAGTATACCGTGATTTTTACCCGCATTTGCCCTATTGCATTCGACCTGGCAACGTGCTACAATCGCGCCAACTCAATGATGAGTGTGGTTGCCACCCCTGGCGGCCAGTGTGATAGCCCTATCACACACTAGTACACATGGGAGAGCGTTATGGAACTTATCGTTCGCACCCAACATGGTCATCTCAGCCCCGCCACCCGTGCCCGCATTGATGCCAAATTGACTAGTCTCGAACGCTACTTGCGCCCCATCCAGCATGTGACCCTTGATGTCAAGGAGCACGGCAAACACCGGCGCGTGCAATTGACGTTGGCTGGCGAGCATGGAATTTTGCTCCGTGCCGAAGAACAAGCCCACGAGTTGATGCATGCCATTGACGCCGCCATTGCCGCTTTGCGCCGCCAAATCGAGCGCTACAAAGGCAAACATTGGCGCAACGTGCAACGCCACGAAACGTCATTCAGTGCCGCAGAAGTCGCCGAGATTATGGATGATGCCCCCGCCGAAATCGTGCGCACCAAAGCCTTTGCCATCAAACCGATGCACGACGATGAAGCACTCGAACAAATGGAACTGCTCGGCCACACCTTTTTTGTCTATCGTGATCACGACCACCAAGTGCGGGTCGTCTATCGCCGCAAAGATGGTCTCTATGGCGTGATTGTCACTGCATAACTCCCGGTTTGCCGTAATCAAAAATCAGCGCCCGTCACGGCAACGTGATGGGCGTTTTGTGGCATATACGCCACGATAAGGTGGGCACGCAGCGCACACAGCGCTATGCTCGATGCTCGCACAGGGCGCACACGGGGACGCAGAGGCAACCCAACGTCATTCCATGACCATGGTCGTGGAATCTCCACGGATTGCCAAACGATATATGCCTGTCTATGCGAGATGCCAGTGGATCACGCGGAGGCACGGAGGCGCGGAGATATGTGGATGGCGCCATGTAATGACGCCGTTTCCTTTGGGGGCGCCATGTAATGACGCCGCTACTACATACTTCCGACTTCACTTCCTCCTTCCGCCTTCACACTTCCTACTTCATTTGGGGGATGTTTTCAAACGACTTGGTAATGCTCCAGTAATGCTCAATGATGAAAATACGTTCAAATCCGTTTTTCACCAAGGAGCATATCATGTGGTACCGCATCATCATCGCCACGATTTTGCTGGGGCTATTGAGCACCGTCACGCCCAGCTACGCCGCCAGCAACGACGACGACGCTGACGACATTTCGCCAGCAGCGGCCAAGGCTTTGGCCAGCCACGATTATGAGCAAGTGGCGCTGGCGCTTTTTTCGGCGCAGACACCCGCAGACATCGCCGCCCTCACCCCCGAGTTCGAACGGCTTCAAGCCAAGAAAAACCTCGCCACCCGCACAATTAATCCACAATTCAACATGTCAGATTGGGTACATGCCGCCGCATTAGCCCAAAAAATCGCCAACGACCAAAAACTGAGTAACAAAATGAAAATGGATACCTACCTACGCCTCAAAAAAGGGGATGTGCTCTTGCGCCGTACCGGCGTGCTGGGGTGCAAACAATGGGTGGTGGTGCCACTCTGTCAGTTTTGGGCCTTTATGTATGAACATTCGGGAATCTATTACGGCAAGCGCAGCCAAAAATACAACGTGGTCTATGAATCAACGAGTAACGGAGGCGTGCAATTCACCAATATTGCCACCTGGCGAGAAAAAAACCTCTATGTCGGCATGCATCGCAGTGCCATCGACGTGCATCGTATTGCCGCAGTATTTGAACAACTCATCAATAAATATGGATACAAAGGACAAACACCCTACAACTACAATTTGGCCAACAAATACACTGACAAAGCCCTCTATTGCTCACAATTGGTCTGGAAGTTTTATCTGATGCTCGGCATCGACGTCGATAGCAATGACCCCATGTATGCGGCCTGGCTGCGCCTGAAGTACGGTACCACCGTAGGCAATTATGTTAGTGCCAATGCAGTGGCTCCCGATGAAGTCGGACTCACAAGCAAACTCTTTCGTGTCGCAACCGGGTGGAACAATTAATGAATCGATTAGCGACGTTCACCCATCAATGCATGGTGGGTGAACGTACACAAGGAGCATAATCATGCGCTTTCTAATCCTCATCAGCCTGTTTATATTATGTAGTTGTGGTACCTTACAAGTTTTGCCTCTGACTGTACCAGCCCAGCCGGTTTATGTGGTGGCAGGGCGTGACGGAGCGGTGGGCTATGGCCATACGACGATTTCGCTGGTCAATCGTGAAAACTGGCAAATCATGGGCAACCGCAACCTGACGACGAGTTACATCGAAAGTGGCACCCATACCGCTTCAGACGTATGGCTTGGCCTTGCTGGTGATACCAACGAAGACAAATACATCGTCTCAAAAATCAGCTACGACCTCGCCCAGCAAACCGATTACATTACCTGCATGGAGCCCCGTGCTATCCACCGCTACCACGATTCATTGATTGTGTTGTGCCAAGATCGCGGATTTGTGGCAGTCGCCATGCGCATCCGAATGAGTGATGGCACAGTACTCGCCCAACGCGAACTCACTACCCAGTGGGGCGATATGTTTTTTGATAATAGTTTTTTGATTGGCGATGAAGTGGTGGTCCAAGGCGGCAGTCATAGCGCCCCCGCCGACAGCCCACCCGAGCTCCAAGTCCTCGATGCCAGCACCCTTGCCCAAAAACGGCTCATCCCCAATCAGGCCTTAGTTGGCATCGCCGAAGCGATTGTGCAGGGAGACACCGTCTACATCCTCAACACCATAAGCGATTATTCGGCTGCCGCAAATCTGCCTTTTGCCGACATCTATACCTTCCAGGCCGGCGACACCCAATTCACTCCCAGGCCACCAGTGGCACGTGCCCCACAGCAAGGAGTGATTGTGGGAAACACCCTGTATACCCTGCACAACACTTGGCCGGCTCAACCAGAACTCGACACCACCAAAATTTTCATCTACAAAACCGATTTAACCACTTGGCAAACTACGCATTGGGAATACGATTATGACACGTGGAATCACATCTCTGACATCGCCGCCATCGATGGTCACATCATGCTGGCCAATTACTGGCGTGAGCAACCGGATGACGAGGGGTTGTACGAGCTTGACCCACAAACGGGGACGCTGACGCAACGGGTGGCCATCCGCGGGGCGTCGTTGGTGATTGATACCGGCGCGGAATGAGAGGATATTCTTAATTCTCGCACAGTGCACACAGATGATCGTTTTATCTCGCACAGTGCACACAGAGGACGCAGAGGCAACCCAACGTCATTCCATGACCATGGTCGTGGAATCTCCACGGCTTGCCACATGATATATGCCGGTCTATGCCAAATACCCAGTGTCTCACGCGGAGGCACGGAGGCGCGGAGATATGTTGCTGGCGCCATGGCTGGCGCCATGTAATGACGCCGCTACTTCAAACTTTCCTTCATACTTCCTGCTTCATACTTCATACTTCGATTTTGGGTTTGCCGTGATGCGCAGAACGTGCTATACTGCGGTCTAGTGTGTGCGTACCAACGTACCGTTGTTTACGTGTAGTAATTTGACAAAGGAGCGACTGCGTTATGTCGCAACAGATTATGGACGCCATTGAGCGTCGTCAATTCAAATCCGATATTCCTGAGTTCCGCGAAGGTGACACGGTACGCGTCGGTGTACGCGTGGTCGAAGGTAGCCGCGAGCGCGTGCAGGATTTCGAAGGTGTGGTTATCCGCAAGCGCGAAGGTGGCATCAACGCCAGCTTCACCGTGCGCCGCATTGCCTCACACAGCGTTGGCGTAGAGCGTACCTTTTTGCTCCACGCACCCCGCGTCGACTCCATCACGGTTATGCGCCGTGGTAAAGTGCGTCGTTCACGGTTGTTCTACTTACGTGGCTTGACCGGTAAGGCCGCCCGTATCAAAGAGCGCCGCTAACAGGGCCGTGGTATCCGCACTACGCCGGCTTTATGCATGGGGATTAGTACGGCTCTACTACGAATTTGCACCAATCTATGACTTTGTGGCCATGCGTATATCGCGTGGCCACTGGTTTTTGTGGGGCGAGGCCGTCATCCCCTTTCTCACCGCCCCCGTCCTCGAATTAGGCTGTGGCACTGGGCACCTGCAAGCCAGCCTGGCCCGCCACGGCCTGTCTGCCATCGGCCTCGATCGCTCACCAGCCATGCTCCGCCAAGCCCGGCGACGGAGCGACACCCTCATCCTAGCCGACAGCCAAGCCATCCCCGTGCGCAACGGCACCATCCAAACCGTCGTCGCCATCTTCCCGGCGCCCTATATCATCGCCCCCGCCACCCGCGCCCAAATCGCTGAAGTTTTACAGCCGGGGGGACGCTTAGTGGTGCTGCTGGCTGCTGGCAAATACGACCTCACCCGCCACCCGTTGTGGCAGAGTTATGCCGATGCGGGCTGGCAGGTGAGTAAACCAGATTTCATGGTCAACCAGACGCCGCTTCAATTGATGATTGCGATACCGCCCCATGCCACCCCATCTTGATTACGAATGGCAACTGCGCACCCGTGGCCACCACACCATCGCCGGAGTCGACGAGGTGGGGCGGGGCTGTTGGGCGGGGCCGGTGGTGGCGGCAGCGGTGGTGTTGAGCGATGCAGTATTGCATATGCCGGCGTTTTTGCAGGGGCTCAACGATTCCAAACAACTCAGCGCCAGCCAACGCAATCAGCTCATCCAGACCATCCACCAAGGCGCTGTGGGGATTGGCATCGGCTGGGTGGCCGCCCACGATGTGGACTGCTTTGGCATCCTCACTGCCACCAAACTAGCCATGCAACAAGCACTGATGAGCCTGCCCCTCATCCCCGATGCATTGTTGATTGATGCAGTCAAGCTACCCGATTGGCCAATCAACCAACAATCGCTTATCAAAGGGGATGCCACTTCGCTGTCGATTGCCGCCGCCTCGGTAATAGCCAAGGTAGCCCGCGACCGAATGATGACACAGCTGGGTATTCACGACCGCCGCTACGGTTTTTCACAACATAAAGGCTATGGCACTGCCCAGCATCAACAAGCCTTGCGGCGCTATGGTATTACGGCACAACACCGCCAGACCTTTCGGCCCATCAGTACCTTCCTGGCGACGGGGCAATGGCACGACGATGCGGATGAGGCGGAGCGTTCAATGGTAAAATAGGCAGACGTTATTGTGACGAGGAACAAACAGATGACCATTGATTTTGATTTAGTCGAATATATTCGGCAAATACGCACCATCGGCGCCGAATTACCCATCCCCCTCGCCCAGCACATCGTGAACAGTGGCGCCGCCGCTGTGGCCCCGTTGGTGGCGATGGCCATCGATACCGAGTTACTCGCCGGCGCTGCCCCACTCTGCTTCGCGCCGTTACACGCCTTGCGCTTGCTGGGTGAATTGCGCGATGTCAATTATATCGCGCCGATTATCAATGCCGGCATCCCCACCGCCCCCGACAAAATCAGCGAGCAACGGGGTGTAATCTGGGATGGCGAAGTGCCCCAAGTCATCGCCCGTTGTGGCGCTGAGGCGCTAGCCCCCACACTGGCATTGCTCGACGATGAACACACCAGCAATGTGGGACATCACCGGGCCGCGATCGCCTTGGCCTATCTGACCGTCGAAGTGCCTGAATTGGCCAGCGAAATCATCGCTACCCTCGAAGCGCGCTTGACCACCAGCGATGTCGACCGCAACGCCTCGGTGGCGCTGGCCTTGGCCAATATGGGCTCCGAACAGAGCTACAAAGTAGTCATGGAGGCCTACAAAGTAGGGCATATCGCCAAAGACGCCGTACAACCCGGGCCATTACGGCAACTGTTGTTGAGCCGGAGCAATGCCCGCTTGGGCTGTGTCAAACACCCCCTCGGCGAGCGCTACGCCCACCACCCCCTCAACCC
>CAISXI010000220.1 GCA_903889425.1 uncultured Roseiflexaceae bacterium
CCGGTGCCAATCTCGCCGGTGCCAATCTCACCGGAGCTAATCTCACCCGCGCCGATCTCGCCGGTGCCAATCTCGCCCGCGCCAATCTCAAATATGCGAATCTCAGAGGTGCCAATCTCAGCGGTGCTATTTGGAGTAATACTGTTTGTCCCGATGCATCAAACAGTGACTCAAACAATTTATCTGCATGTGTTGCACTTCCACCATCCACAACACTATGTAGACTGAGTAGCCTAAGCAGTAATCATCCCAATGGTTGTGATTTAATCGGAATTGATCTAACTGGCAAAAATTTTAGCAATACCGATTTTAGTGGTATTGATATGCATGATGCTGATTTAAGCCTCGGGACTTATCGCAACGCCAATTTGTCGCACACCAACCTTAGCCACGTCAATTTTGTCTATAGTGTGCTGAATGGCACGCGCTTCACTGGAGCCAATCTCAGTGGTACCAATCTCCAACACACCTCGCTGATTGGGGTGTCGTCAGGGAGTATTACCGGTACCAACACCTTGTTGCCACTTGGTTGGCGACTGACGGGAGGCTACCTCATCGGACCATCTGCCAACCTAAGTAATGCCCAACTCGCCAACGCCGATCTACGCCAGGCTCAGTTGATGTACACAAAATTGTCATATAGTAATTTGGCTGGTAGCACGCTGTCTGGCAGTGATTTACGTGGTGCTGACATACGCGGTGCCGATTTAAATAACACTAATTTCACTGGTGCCACCCTCATGTGGAGCAATTTGTCATGGGCTAATCTGAGTAATGCCAATCTGACTGGTGCTAATTTGAGTGGAGCAGTACTTGCCGGTGTCAACTTCCATGGTGCCAATCTAACCGGTGTCGATTTGACCGGTGCAGATCTGACCGGCGCCATTTGGCAAAATACGCTTTGCCCAGACGGCACCAATAGTGATTTCCGCGGTCAAACCTGTATGAAGTAGGCAAGGCAGTAATCGAGAATGCACCTCACTGCCGGACTGTGTAATCCCACAAATAATGCCCCATTTTGCCACGTACACGCAACGACAAATCGCATGTACATGTAGCTTTGTATATCAATCGAAATTTTCTGGTTTTCACCAAAATATGTATATTATTGAAATAATTGGTGCAACACGCTCTCCATTCAAATAATTTAGTGTATATTTTTATGCTAATACACATTTTCATTGTTTTATTACTATTTTTCATCGATAATTCAACAAAAATTCCAATTATAAAATTTATAAATTTAAAGTTTTATGCAATTCAACCAACCCAATATTGTAATTTATTTGTTAGCGTTATTTTTTGAACTGCCTATCAGTATCAGCTATAATAGTGGTGGTATTAGGAGGATAATACTATCTAATGGCAATCAAAAAAATCGCATTCCAATCAATTTATACAATATTAGTAATAATATCACTCATCACCCAACAGCTGGCACTCGTACCGGTGTCAGCGGCTCCCCGTGCACCGATTTTCCGGGCCAAAACACCACCATACATTACTCAAAACAATTTACAAAACAATAAAAATTTACCCAAAAATAATTCACAGAAATCGACACAACCACACGTTACTACGTCATTAACGAATACGATTATTTCCACCAATACGACAACAGCGACTGATAAGGCCACGCCAACCGCCATCTTGACACGCTTGGTATCCAATACCATAACGCCCACCCACACACCGGTGCTATATGTTGCTGCAGCAACCCGCGCCACCGCAACAACGACTACCACCAGCACTCCCATGCCATATCACGCCACCATAACCCTCCCCAAGGTATTCGTGGTGACGTCGCCGGTGGCAGCCACGACGGCACAGCGTAACCGTGGCTTAGCGGGGGTCATGGCAAACGCCGCACCCGTTGCGACGGACAGCACGCTGACCAGCATTGCCGAAGACGTTACACTCGCAACCAATACCGGTAACACCATCGCCAGCTTGACCACCGGCACCGATGTCGATAGTGGCGCACTCGGCGGGATTGCTGTCACCGCAGTCGACAACAGTCATGGCATGTGGGAATACAGCACCAATGGCGGCACCACCTGGACTGGGTTTTGGGGCATCAGCAGTACCACTGCGCGCTTGCTGTCGGCCAACAACACCAACCACAAAATCCGCTTCCGCCCCGATGTCGACTACACCGGCACTGCCACCATTACCTATCGCGCCTGGGATCAAACCACCGGCACTGCGGGCGGTACCGCCGATGTGAGTACCAACGGCAGTGCCACGGCGTTTTCAAGTAATACCGGCACAGGGACGACTACGGTTACGTCCGTCGATGACACGCCCAGTTTTTTCATTGGCAGCAATCAAAGTACGCCGATGAGCTTTGTGAGTACCTTTGGCTCAGGTGGCGCAACCAATGGATTATTGAATACCGCCTACGGCGTTGCCCTTGATAGTGCCGGGAATATTTATGTCGCCGATAGCTCGAATCACCGCATCCAAAAATTCACGGCAGCAGGTGTATATATCACCAAATGGGGCTCACTCGGGAGCAGCGATGGCTTGTTTAACTTCCCTACCAAAATCGCCATCGACAAACTCGACAACGTGTATGTCAGCGACCCACCCAATCACCGTATTCAGGTATTTGATGCCAGTGGGACATTTTTGTATAAATGGGGCACAAATGGCAGTGCAAATGGGCAATTCCGCAACCCTACCGGCATCGCATTCGATTCGTCAGGGTATATATGGGTTGCCGACG
>CAISXI010000221.1 GCA_903889425.1 uncultured Roseiflexaceae bacterium
AAGGAGGCATGATGCGTACCATCATGCACGTGGACCTCGACGCATTTTTTTGTGCGGTCGAACAGCGCCGTAATCCAACCCTCGCCGGCAAAGCCTTTGGGGTGGCGGGGCGCGCCGACGAACGGGGCGTGGTGGCGACGGCCTCGTATGCCGCCCGCGCCTATGGCATCAAGGCCGGCACTCCCACCGCCCGCGCCCAACAACTCTGTCGCGACATCATCGTGGTGCGTCCCCGCTACCCCGATTATGTGGCGGCGGCGGCTGAGGTAATGCAGGTATTGCTGTCCGAAACACCCCTCGTTGAGCAAGCCTCGATCGACGAAGCCTACGTGGATTTGTCTGCCATGCGTGAATCACCCCTGCAGATTGCCCAGCGGGTCCAAGCCCGCGTCCAACACGAACTGCACTTGTCGCTGTCGTGTGGGATTGCCAGCAACAAACTTGTTGCCAAAGCGGCTACCGATATCGGCAAAAAACAGGCCCGTAGTGGCAATATGCCACATGCACTCTATGCCGTACCGACAGGCGCCGAAGCGCGCTTTCTCGCCCCGCTACCGGTTGATACGTTGTGTGGGATTGGCCCCAAAACCACCCAACGCTTGCATGCGTTGGACATTGCGACACTGGGCGAAATCGCATGGACGCGTGAAGCCGATATTCGGGCGGCTTTTTCGGCCCGCCAAGCCAACGAACTCATCCGCTGGGCGCGCGGTATCGATCATACGCCCCTGGTATTTGTGCGCCCACCCAAATCACTGTCGCACGAAACCACCTTCATGCGCGATACCAGCGATGTACTAGTGGTCGAAAGCACGTTGTTGACGCTGGCGTATGAACTCGCCCGGCGCCTGCAGCGCAAACAATTGCGCTGTTATGTGGTGAGTTGTCGGATTCGTTGGGATATGCGCGAAGCGGTAGCGCGCCAAGCCCGTTTGCCACGCGCCACTGACCAAGGCGCCGAAATCTACGCTCGGGTGCATGATTTATTGTGCTATTTATGGGATGGCAAACGCGCAATTCGCTTGGTGGGGGTGGGAGTTGCCCAATTGGGAGATTATCCGGCCCAACTCGGCTTGTGGGATGGTCAAGTTCGTGATGGCGCCGAACAACAGGCCCAGACGGTCATCGTGGCCGCTGAACAATTCCTCGGCCGGCCATTGTCGACCCACCGGCTGGCACAATCAGCGACCAAACGCTGGACACCGGCCGATCTAGCCCCCGAGCGCTGACATACCGCGGATGGTAGGCAAAATATTGTCGGACAAGCCATGCCCCCATGGTTTGATGGCGACGGCGTGGCGCACAATCTGCATCAGTTCGGCATCATCGACCCCAGCCCGCAAGGCCGCCCGCAAGTCGACTTCGTCATCGCGCAACAAGCAGAGGTGTAAGCGACCGTCGGCGGTGAGGCGCATGCGGTTACAGGTACTACAAAAGGGCTCACTGACCGAACTAATAAACCCGATGCTGCCTTTGGCGTGAGCAATCTGGTAGCGGTGGGCGGGGTCGGCGGCATGCATGCCCAAATCGGCGAGTGGGCCGAACTCGGCTTCGATGCGCGTAATCAATTCGCTACTCGGTACCACGCCGTCGTTGGCTACTTCGGCGATGCCGGTGAGGGGCATCACCTCGATGAAGCGAATATCCCAGGCCCGTTCGCGGGTCAAGGCCGCCACATCGATGACGTCGTCGTCGTTGAGTCCACGCACCACCACCATGTTGAGTTTGATGGGCAACAATCCGGCGGCTTCGGCGGCGGTAATCCCCGCCCAGACATCGCTGAGTTTAGCGCCACGGGTCATATTTTTGAAGCGTTCGGCATTGAGCGAGTCGATGCTGATATTGACGCGGTCGAGTCCGGCCGCTTTGAGGTCGGCAGCAATCGGCGCTAGTTTGACGGCATTGGTGGTCATGGCGATATGTTCGATGCCGGGGATGGCTTTGATTTGCGCCACCAGCGACACCAAATCGCGGCGCAAGGTGGGCTCGCCCCCCGTCAAACGAATTTTGCGGAAGCCGACCGCCGCGGTGGTGCGGATGACCCGAATTAATTCGTCGTTGCTAAGTAATTCGTCTTTGGGCATGAACTGCATGCCGTGTTCGGGCATGCAATAGACGCAACGCAGATTACAGCGATCGGTCAACGAAATGCGCAAATAATCGATGCGCCGTCCGAAGTTGTCGTGGGCTGGTTGGTCGCTGGCATAGCGTGGCCGCAGCGTGGTGAGTGGGTCGATGAGGGATATCGGTTGCAGGCGGTTTTCTTCGTATTGCATCGCATATTATCCTCTCCGTACATCACCATCTGCGCATGGCAACATGCGGCTCTGCTTCATGTTGGTGGGTAGTTGTTTTTATAAAAAAACGAAGCTGGGTGTTGGTGAATCGAGGCAATGGAGCGCAATACACGCCCCATCACCCCAGCAAAAACTAGACGTTTTCGAGGACACTGACGCGGGCGGCCAGCCGTTGCGCAATGGTGCGGAACACATCAGCGTAGGCGTCTTGGTTGTCGCTCAGCACTGCAGGGCGGCCCTCGTCGCCACCGGCGCGGATGCTCATCCCCAAGGGGATTTGGCCCAGCAATGGCACGCCCAAACGCTCACCCAAGCCAGCGGCTGCGCCACTGCCAAAGATGTCGTAGCGGGTGCCGGTATCGGGGGCAATGAAGTAGGCCATGTTTTCGATCAACCCCAGCAACGGCACATTGACCTTGCGGAACATTTCCATGCTCTTGATGACGTCAATGGCTGCTACTTGTTGGGGCGTGGTGACGGTGACGGCCCCCGTCAAACCGACGTTTTGCAGGGATTGGGCCAACGTCAAGGCGATATCGCCCGTCCCTGGAGGCATGTCGATAATCAGATAGTCGAGGGGCGCCCAATCGACTTGGTAGAGGAATTGGCGCAGGAGTTGCGATACCATCGGGCCGCGCCAAATCACTGGCTGACTTTCGTCAACCAAAAACCCTACCGACATCAGTTTGATGCCATGGGCTTGCAAGGGGATCATGCGTGGCTGGCCGTCAGGGCCGGGTTCGGCTTCGGGTTGGCCGGTCACGCCCATCATCAAGGGAATCGACGGTCCATAGATGTCGGCATCGAGCAAGCCGACCTTGGCGCCTTCGCGGGCCAAGGCAGTGGCCAAATTGACGGCTACGGTCGATTTGCCTACGCCGCCTTTGCCGGCAGATACGGCAATGACGTGGCTGACGCCAGGGATAGCGGCTTTGTCGATGATGCCACCGCGTGGTTTGACTTGGGCGGTGAATTCGATGGTGATATTGTCGAGTGCTACGCCAGCGATGCTCGTCAGCGCTTCTTCGCAGGAGGTGCGGATTTCGTGCTTGAGGGGACAGGCCGGGGTGGTTAGTTCAATGGCAAAGCTGACTTTGTCGCCAGTAATAACCACGTTTTGGATCATTTTGCGTGATACCAAATCCCCACCCAATTCGGGTTCTTGGACGGTGCGCAAGGCATCGAGGATTTGCGCTTCGCTGAAACTATTGCGTGAAAATAACGCCATGATAACCTACATGCTTATTCAATAAGTAAAACTGCATGTATTGTAGCATATCCCACCTATTATTCGGGCAGAGTCCGTAGCGAACTAGGGTGGAGCAAGGCTTCGACGATGTGTTGTTGGCCAAGATGTGCGTTTACGATGGTGGTGACATGGTGGTGAGTGAGGCGACAATAGCGGATAGGACCGGGCCAAATCGTCAGATTGGGACCATCATCGCACCGCCCTTGACAGCCACTGGCCCGCACATCACAGTGGGCGGTGAGATTGGCTTGCTCAAGTGCGTTGATTAATGTCGTACGCAATGTTTCGCCACGGCAAAAGGGACCATGGCAGAGATAAATTCGGTATTCTGGTGTGGTCATGAGGGCATTATACAATAGCATTGTGTACCCAAACTAATCGGTGCTACTGTGCCGATTGTCGGTAAAAAATGATATTATCGGTGTACAATAAAAAAAACTGCAACGAGGTGCGACAATGAATGTGCGACTGAACGAAATTTTGACACCGGAACTACTAACAGCGCATGCCCAACACATCCGGGATTTTTTGCTCCTCGAAGGGATCAAACCCGCCCTAGAACTCGGTGAAACATTACTGTCAGAACGGCTCATCAAAGAGCTCATTGAAGAATTAGCAGGATAAACACACATGAATCAACGTCGCCAATTTGGACGCTTATTGCTCCACAGCCTGATCCTTGCCAGTTGTGGGAGTGCCGCAACTACCACTACCACCACAACAGATACCAATACTGACACTACGACTAATACTGACACTACGACTAATACTGACACTACGACTAATACGACGACTCCACTCAAATCAGGCAGCACCAATGATGCTACGGCCGTCGATGTGCTGATTATCGGTGCTGGTATGGCTGGGGTGGCGGCGGCTTCGACGTTGCGGGCTGCCGGCAAAACCGTCTTGATTCTCGAAGCCCGCAATCGCATCGGTGGGCGGATGTGGAGCTGGCGTAATTGGGGCGCACCAGTGGAGTTGGGTGCCAATTGGATCGAAACATCCAAAGGCAACCCCCTCGTCAAACTCGCCAAGGATGCGGGAGTGGCCACCCACGCCGACCCCGAAGAAGCCGATGAATTGTTTATCGATACAGTGGAGGGCCGCTCACTGAGCGAATCCGAAGCCGAAGAATTGTATGACCAAATCGAATCAATGCTGGATGCCTTGATTGATGCAGCCGAAGAACGCGACCCCGACCAAGATACCAGTTTGCGTGATGCCTTGAATGACCTGCCGGCCTACAAAAAACTCGATGACAATCGTCGCCGCCTCATCGAAAGTGTCTTGACCCAAGTGGTCAGCGATGAATTTGGCGCTGAAGCCGACAAATTATCGTGGCTTGGCTATGATGCCGGTGAAGCAGCCTATAGCGGCGGCAATCAATTTGTGATTGGTGGCTACGACGGGATTCCCACTATGCTAGCTGGTGATACGCCGATTGAATACGAAACCATCGTCGATAAAATCAGCTGGAATAACGACGGCGTACAAGTGAGCGCCGGTGATCGCGTCTGGGAAGCTAATGCAGTGATTGTGACGGTACCGCTGGGCGTCCTCAAAGCCCAAAGCATTGCCTTTGAACCAGCCTTGCCCGCCAAATATACGGATGCCCTTGCGCAACTCGAAATGGGCTTGCTCGATCGCTGTGTGATGAAGTTTGATGAAGTGTTTTGGGATACCGAGTACACCACCTTTAGTGTGGCAGGCCCTGACCCGGCGGCGTGGTATCAGTTCGTCCCGCTCAATGGTCCCCTAGGGATTCCGGCCTTGGCGGCCTTTAATTCGGGCAGTAAGGCGTGGGATCTCGAAACCAAAAGCGATGACGAAATCAAAGCCGAAATGTTGGCGGTGATTAAAGCTGCCTTTGATGCAGAGCCAACTGTGGTCGACATGGTGATTACCCGCTGGGGCCAAGACCCCTTTGCCCGTGGTGCGTATTCGTATGTGCCGGTGGGTGGTTCTATTGATGCCCGTAATCAGCTCGCCGAACCGGTGAGTGATCAGCTCTACTTGGCTGGTGAGGCCTACACCAATACTGACCCATCATCGGTACATGGGGCCTACAACAGCGGCATCGCAACGGCCAAACAGGTGCTTGAGCGATTGTAGTCTGGTTGCCTCTTTTTGTCAGCGACCTGCAGTTGAGTAATAAATCCCCCAGATGATGTCTGTTGCGCATCGTCTGGGGGATTGTTATGCCTGCAAATTACACGACGTGCAGGTGCTGGCTATTCCCACCCTTTTTCGCTGAGCAGCTGATTGCCGAGTAACCCTAACAACACCTCGTAGGGGGTGCCGATATTGTCGGGGTGCCATTCAAAGCGGGCGCGTTCGAAGTATTGCACCACGTAGGTTTGATCATCATCGGGACTAACCTCATAAAACTCTTCGCTGATGGGGTAGCCGTACTGGGCCAGTCCACCGGTGGTTTGCCAATGCTGTTTGAACGCGTTGCGTAGGGTGTGACCCGTTTCGGCAAAGTAGATCTGACCCGGCTCGGTATCTCCGTTTTGGCGGGCAAAGGGTCCGGGCTGCAACAGTTGCGCCTTGGCACCAAAATAGTTGCCAATTAAGCCAAGTTGGACTTGGTAGGGTGTACCACGCTGATCGGGGTGCCATTCAAAGCGGTTGCGTTCGAAGTACTGCACCAGTAATATTTGCTCATCATCGGCCACCGCATAAAAGGGCTCGGTTTTGGGGTAGCCGAATTGGGCCAGACCACCATGGGCATCCCAGTAAGTTTTGAAGCGCGGATCAATGGTATGGCGGGTCGCCGACACATATGGTATGGCTAACGGGGCGGTACTCGTGACTGGCTGAATTGCGGCACTATGAATGTCGATGGCTTGATAGCGCAACGCACCAGCCTTTGTGGCCAGCAACACCAGCGCAGGATTGGCGTGGCTTACTGCCACGATGCGACTGTCGATTTGTTGATTTTCGGGGGCCGTAGCGAGTGCCTGCCAATGTAACCCACCATCGCTACTCTGATAAATTGCATTAAATGTGGCACAAAATTGGATGTTGGGTGATTGTGTGAGCACGGTGATATTCCCCATGTTCGTGCGCCAACTGTAACTACAGCCCACCACCGGATCGCTGATTTCTTGCCAGTGTTGGCCATCTGTTGCCCATTGTGCCGTAATCAAACCAATGGTGGTGTTGCCGTTGGCGGGGATGATGGCATGCGTGGGCGTGTAGATAATCTGACTGCCGAGTGGGTATTGCGGGGAATAGGCATCGTTTGTTTGGTGATGGTGCCACGTTGCCCCGCCATTGTAGGTGATCAATGTATGGCGTGATGTACTGCTGTGGGCATATGGGTTATACACATAGTTGAAGTGGAACGCTAGGGTGCCTTTGGCGGTATAGGGTGTGGGCAAGCGATGGAAGGTGATGTCTAACCCCGCACAATTTGGTTGCAAAATGTCGTTTTGGATGGTGGCGTTAATGGTAGTACAGCTCAGTCCCAAGGCAATGTTTTTTTGTTTTGTCCAGTGCATTCCCGCATCTGTGCTGTGCCACAGTTGCACATCATCGATGAGGGTGCGTGACCTTGGTACCTGATGGGTGCCACGGGTCAGCACATAGATTTCGTTGCTGGTGGTATTTGGGATGTAGTAATCATATACCTGGGTCGCAAAAGTGTGGCTAGTTGTTTGCCAATGTTCGCCTGCATCGTTACTTTGCTGGATGACCAGCGTGTTGCGGGTTGTCGCTGG
>CAISXI010000222.1 GCA_903889425.1 uncultured Roseiflexaceae bacterium
CTTGGACCGTCGCCGTGCCCCAAATGGGACACGTAATCCCGTTGCTGCCACAGCGCGTTGTGCTCTTGTTTGGCGCAATACTTTGTAATTGCGTGTCGTATACCAGACCACTGATTTTTTGGATGTCGGTGACTAGTTCAGGGTACATGTGTTCGGTTTGCGTGAGGACATGGTTGATGATGTCGAGCTGTTGGATGCTGCCCGTCAGTCCAGCCATGTTGTCGTAGCGCCGGCCGATGATGAGTGGGGCCGCCGGTGGCGTGAATGCACCACGGACGATGTCTTGGCCGATGATTTGGGCATCACGCCACAGGGTGCGGGTGCGTGAGGTGGGGTCATAGCTACAGGCATAATTATGCCATTCTTGGTCGACATACCAACTGGTGCTACGTAAATCATCGCCGTAGAAGCTACAATAGGGGCGATTTTCTTTGTCGACCCCCAGCACCAAATATTGGCGTACGCCACTGGGATTACCGAGGCTGGCGATTACGTCTGGGCGATTGAGGCTGTCGCGGCGCATCCGGGCCCGGATGGTAAAGGGCACGCCGTTGAGGTTGATGGCATTTGACGAAATCAGCTCGGTGTTGCGGCTATTGTTAAATGCCAGAGTAGGTGTATCACTCGCGTTGAGTGTGGGGCAGGCTCGTGGTGACCCACAGCTGAAGGTGACTGGGTTGTTTGTGCCAGTGACGACCACTTCGGCAAAACCGAGATACCCTGTTGCATCACGTTGGATACGTACATAGCGAGCCTGGGTGCCAGCGGGGAAGGTCGCTGTTTCACTGGCGCCGGCCGGTGTCTCACAAGCAGTTTGGTCATCGCAGATGAGCGATTTCCAGGTGACAGCATTGGCTTTATTGGAAGTCATGTCTGTCGATGTTGCGAGATCCGTATTACTCAAAAATACCACTGCGTTATCGAGTCGCTCCATACAGCAATCAGTGCGATTGTAGACCGTAACACTCCTAATATCACGCACACTGCCCAAATCGACTTGCCACCACGGATTCTCTGTTGTATCGGTGTGCATTAATGATGAATCGGCTGCATTGGGTTCATACCAATTCCCCATCATGTTGCCGTCGATGGCGCGATTGGCATCATGTCCTTCAAATACCGACGATTGTTTGGCAGTCAGCCCACTATTGTAGATTTGGGGGGCGCCGTTGAACAGTTGTGGCTGACTGAAATCTGCCATGGTGTACCAGGCGATTTGGTTGGCGATGAATTGGGCATCATTGGCACGGGGAGTCATAGTCGGTACCACCAGCCGTGTCACACTCGGCACAGGGGTGATGGTCACACCTTGTGTATTAGTGATTAACAATGCGATTTGGCGATCGCCTGTGGCAATCCCCGAGACGCGGTGGAGTCGATTTACGTCTTCGAGTGTGTCAATGGTATTGGCCGGGTAGTCGCCCCATGCCACTGCATCGCCGTTATTGAGCAGTACGATGCTTTGTTGTTCGCCGGCACCAATGGTGAGTACATTGCCTTGGGTGGCGGCATACGGCACGTCGGCTTGGCCGTTGTCGTGTTGATTGGCGCCCCAACTATAGACTTGGCCGTTGTTGTTGAGGGCTAGGATGTGATAATCGCCGGCGGCAATGTCGGTGATGTTGCTGACGTTAGTAGGGATGGTTTTGACCCCGTCGGGATTACCGTCGGCAAATACTTGGACCGTGCCATTGCCCAACAAGACCGCCGCGAAATCTCGGCCGGCGGCGATATGGATGATGTTGGTCATCTGGGGGATACTCACCTGATTCGACCAGATCCGACCATCAAGGGTGAGGATGAGCATGTGGGTGCCACGCACGGCAATCTCGGCCACATTGGTTTGGAATGCGCTGGGGATGCTGTTGGTAATATCGTTTGGTTCTGTCGGTTGGTTAGCCCAACACTCTGCCCAGGCATGCACGGTGCGATCGAGTCCCAGCACCATGCCGTAGGTGCCCAAGGCGACGTGGTAGTTGGCGGCGGCATACCAGCTGGGGATGTTACAGAGCGGGGCATTTGTTTGGCGGGTCGTCGTGACCATACCAGTGCCATCGAGTGTTGCACTAATCCCTGGTGCGATAGCGACTTCAGCGTTGTTGAAGCTGGTAATGGCACTCGCAATGCCATTGTCAATGGTAATGAGTTGCGCATGGCTTGGTGGTACCTGGGCGGTGGCGATGACGGGGAACGCGGGTGCCGTTGGCGCAAGTTGTGTACTGGTGGGATTTGGCGCCTGCCCACCTTGGATCAAGGCCGCACTAAACCCAGAACCGCCAGTTACTTGGAAGGGATTCCAGAGGCCTGCAGAAATGTTGGTTTGACCATTGCCGTTGTTGCCCCAACCGACGACTTGGGCGTTGTCGGCGATGGCGAGGATGTGCATGTCGCCGGCCCCGATTTGTTGATAATAGCCGGTGGGTACGAGGCGTTGAGCGTCGTCGTTTTGACCGACGACGATGACTTGGCCAGTGGCCAGTAGCAAGATACTGTTTTCGCTACTCGCCGCAATATCGACGACATTGGTGAAATTACTAATCTCTGTTTGGCCACTGCTATTGCGACCCCAGGCGATGGCGGTGTTGTTACGCCGGAGTGCGATGGTATGCCAGCCAGCTGCGGCGATTTTGGCGACCCCGCCGAGCAATGGTTGGGTGCGTTGCCCAAAGGTGTTATCACCCCAGCTTTGCACCGTCCCATTGCTCAAGAGGGCCACCGAATGGCGCACCCCGGCGGCGATTTGTACCACATTGGTTAATCCGGTGGGGACGGTGGTTTGCCCGGCATCGTTATTGCCCCAGGCCACCACCGTCCCATTGCTCCGGAGCGCCAAGGTGTGATTGGCCCCTGATGCCAGTGCTACCACCCGCAGGGTATCGGTGAGCGGTCGGGATTGTTGCAGGTCGCTGGGGACAGTGCGTTGCTGGTAGCGATTATCGCCCCACGCCACCACGGC
>CAISXI010000223.1 GCA_903889425.1 uncultured Roseiflexaceae bacterium
CACTGAGATTGGCACCACTGAGATTGGCACCACTGAGATTGGCACCACTGAGATTGGCACCACTGAGATTGGCACCACTGAGATTGGCACCACTGAGATTGGCATTTGGTCCTATTAAATAGCCACTGATTAATTGCCAGTTGAGCGGCAGTGCGCTGGGTGTTCCCGTAATCCCGCCAGAAGAAGCACCTGCGAGGCCGGCACTGGTGAGATTGGCACCTGCGAGATTAGCATTAGTGAGATTGGCGCCGGTGAGATTGGCACCGCTGAGTGTGGCATTGCTGAGATTGGCGCCGAAGAGATTGGCGCCGAAGAGATTGGCACCGCTGAGATTCGCATTACTGAGATCGCACCCACTCAAATCTACACTATTCCCGCGTGCACTACAGTTACTACTCAGTGCCAATGCGTGTGGCGTGGGGGTGAGGAACGTGCCAAATACCAGTATTGCCACCACACCAATAATAATCATTACACGTTGCATGCTAGTACTTTCTTTTGCAAAAAATAAAATACTACCCGCAGCATTCTATTTGACAAAAATTTATATATCAATACTACCATATATTGCATTTTATATGTAAATTATTTTTGCTGACAAAAATATCGTTTTTGCAAATAATACTCTATCGTAATATCTCTTTATTATCAGCATTTTACTCGTTTTTTAACTATTGTCTATTTTTAAAATTAGCTGGTTTTTGCTGAATAAATATTTAACAGTATTGTAATTTTTCCCGTTTTAAATCATGATCCCAATGAAGGAGGAAGTATGAAGTGCCCCCCACGTCATTCCATGCCGGTTGCCTGCAACCGTAGTCCCTGCATGACGCTATGTAATCACCGGGGGTGTAATTGCATGACCCCCGATGACGTAGGAAACGTGAAGTAAAGGCGATTACGCTACGGCGCACATGTGCTGATTACAACAACAGGCACTGAATAGCTCATCGCCCGTATAATCACCGGGGGCGCCATGCAATGACTCTGCGTCCTCTGTGTGCTCTGTGCGAGCCCGTGTAATCACCCCACATGCTCGGGACGCTCAGCCAACCAATCCGCCATGGTCGCCACCCGCGCAGGGTGGGCTTGCGAGCGCGCCAAAAAGCCTACGCCGTGTTGTGGCATCGGGTCTTGGTCAGTCGGCTGATAGCGCAAATCGACGCTCCAGCGCACGTGATTAGAATTGTTTGGCGTACTCATGTGCACACAACGATCGTTGAACAAAATCGCCGTGCCGGCACTGACCGGCAAGGGCACTGCCGCCCGCTTGGCCTTGACCAATAGCTCACCCGAAATTTCGTAGTAGCCGGTGCCCGAATAATCTTCTTGATGAAAATCGTACACCTGGGCTTTGTGGGTGCGCGGCCATACCTGCAAACAACCGTTCTCGAGTGTGGCATCGACCAGCGGAATCCACACCGTAATCACCGGATTGGAGTTGGCGTCAGGCCAATAACTCTTGTCTTGGTGCCACGGCACCGCGCCAGCCGCCACTTTGGGTACTTTGGGGCGCACGTTATAGACTGGATTAGAAAAAATTTCGGGACCGATTAGTGACTCGACTGCATTGAGGATTTTGGGGTTGGTCATCAGCTCAAAATATCCGGGGATGCGATCGCGCCAACTACGGCCGTATTTGAGAAACTCGGCGTCGGTCAAATGCCCAAATATTTTGGCCAAACGTAATTCAAATGGTTCAGTCGCATAGGTCTCTGTAATCAAACCATCGGCAGCAAGTTCGTCAGCAATTTGGTCTACTTTGATGCGCATGGCTTGACGGGCAGGCTCGAGCTCGGCGTCACTGAGCAGGGCCGGCAAAATAGCGTAGCCTTCACGGTCATAAAAGGCTTTGGTGGCGTCATCAAGCGTGCCAATTTCGGTGGCGGCATGGAACGGTAGTGGGATACGGTAAGTCATCGTCGACTCCTACAGAATTGTTTGGTGTGGCGGACGTTAATCGTATCATAACATAGAGTGCCTATCACACGATATTGCGCGTATCAATAGACTACAAGCCACATTCAGGTTAGAATAGGTAAGGAACAACTATCTCGCTATTTTCGTCTGTTATTTGTCTCCTTGAGGCACATACACGTGATAATGCTGGATTATCTGCGCCTGCTGCTCAGGGGTATTTATTTCATATCGCAATAAAAGGAAGTATCACCATGTCGATGTCTCGCCGCGAACTAAATCGCCTACTCGTGTATGGGTTTGGCAGTGCCCTATTGGCCGCCTGTGGCAACGAAGGCAGTATCATCGGGGACGACCCACTCCGGGGCGCAGCGGCTACCGCCACCCGTAGCAAAACTATGACTGCTAGCAAAACACGCACTCCCAGCAAAACCATGACCTCCAGCAGAACCCTCACCCCCAGTAAAACACGTACCAGCACCCGCACAGCGACGGCGAGCAGAACCCTCACCGCCAGCAGAACCCTCACCCCTAGTAAAACCCTTACACCCAGTGTCACCGCCCAAGCGCTCCAAGCACTGGGATTTGAGTATTTCCCTGATTTGGTGAGTACCCGCAGTGACGCCACCTATTTGTATGTCGAATCTCGTGGCTTGCCACGTCACAACATGATGGTGGGCATTACCAGCTGGCAACGGCAGGTACCGTTGGCACAACCCTACTACGGCAGCAAAGCGTGGCAGATTCCGTTGAATCCCACACCCGCCGTCAATCCCATCTCGGCCCGCAATGCCTTGTATAGCGGTGCTATTGCACTGGCCGTCAACGGCGTACCGATTTTCAATGCCCTCAACAATCGCGGCGACGATGCCTTTTTGGCGGGCGAACTCGACCAATGGGGTGGTCACGCCGGCAAAGCCGACGACTACCACTACCATGTCGCTCCGCTCCACTTGCAAGCACTTATCGGCGCCGACAAACCCATCGCCTATGCCCTCGATGGCTATGCCATTTATGGGCTGCTTGAGGTCGACGGCAGCAAGCCTACTGGACTCGACAGCTTTAATGGGCACATCGGACCCAACGGCATCTATCACTACCACGCCTCAAACACTTACCCCTATATCAATGGCGGCATGTATGGCAAGGTGACCGTCGTCAGCGACCAAATCGATCCTCAACCCATCCTCAAACCAGTCCGTCCCCCCCAAGACCCGCTCGCAGGCGCCGTCATCACCGGATTTGAGCGGGCTAGTGCCACGCAGTTTAGTTTGATCTACACCCTCAATGGGGTAACCTATCGCGTAACATATACCCAAGGTACAACGGCGGTGGATTTCCAATTCAATGATCAAGACGGCAACCGTAATGTCTCGTATACGCTACAATCTGACCAGATTCCGGCCACTCCATTACCTACTGTAGCCACGACAGTCCAACCCACCAGCGCGACCCAAGCCACAGCCACCAAAACGGCCACCAAATCCGCCACACCTGCTGCGGCCAGCGCCACGCCTGTCGCCAGCACCGGCACATTTACCCTCAGTAGCTCGGCCGTGGCCAACGGCGGCGCCTTGCCGG
>CAISXI010000224.1 GCA_903889425.1 uncultured Roseiflexaceae bacterium
ACCTGTTGCCCAAGCCGACGCACCTGTTGCCCAAGCCGACGCACCTGTTGCCCAAGCCGACGCACCTGTTGCCCAAGCCGACGCACCTGTTGCCCAAGCCGACGCACCTGTTGCCGAAAAGCGCAACAACAAAGCCGCCTTGCGCGACTTGGCTGCTGGCCAAGTACTCACCGGTAAGGTGAAATCAATCACCCCTTACGGTGCCTTTATCGACATCAACGTCAATCGCGACGGGTTAGTGCATATTTCTGAGTTGTCAGATACGCGCGTCGAAAAGGTCGAAGATGTCGTGCAGGTTGGCCAAGAAGTCACCGTACGCATCCTCGAAATCGACAACAGCAAAAACCGTATCAGCTTGACGATGCGCACCCAAGAGCGCCAAGCGCGCCCCGAACGTCGCCGCCGCCAAGAAGTCAACCACGACGCCATCTCGGCCCTCAATGCCGGTGACATCGTCGAGGGTATGGTCAAAAGCATCACCCCCATCGGCGCATTCGTTGATATCGGCGTCGGCAAAGACGGTTTGGTGCACATCTCCGAACTTTCTGACACCCGTGTCGAAAAAGTCGAAGATGCCGTCCAAATCGGCCAAGGCTATACCTTCAAGATCATCGAAATCGATGCCGAACATGGCCGCATCAGCTTGAGCCTCCGTCAAGCCAGCCGCTCACAACAACTGAGCGCCATCGAAAAAGACCAAGTCGTTACCGGCAAGATTAGTGGGCACTCACCATTTGGGGTGTTTGTCAACATCGGCGTCGGTCGCGATGGCTTGGTACACACCAGCGAATTGCCCGACGGCGTCAAACCCGAAGTGGGCAGTGAGTTGACCGTGCGCGTGCTTGACGTCGATAACGTCAAGAACCGCATCAGCTTGACCGCCTTCCTCGAAGGTCGCCCCGAACGCGAAGAACGCCCAGCCCGCGAAGAGCGCCCTGCCCGCAGTGGTGGCGACAGCCGCCCTGCCCGTAACAACGACAGCCGCCCCGCCCGCAGTGGTGGTGACAGTCGCCCACCCCGCGAAGGTGGTCGCCCACCCCGCGACAATCGTCCAGCCGAAACCTACACCTCATCGTCATTCAATGACGAGACCTTTGTGGGCGATGCCACGATTGATGACTTGATGTCACGCTTTGGTGGTGCCCACCGTGAAAAGCGCCAGCGCGAGACGGATGCCCAATACGAAGATGGTCAGCGCAAAGGGCGCATGGGCGAAGTAATTCGCCGCACCCTTGGTAGCGACGAAGAATAACGATCGTAATCGCTATCGCATGATGTGTAATACATCATGCGATAGCGTATTATTTGACATGCACATACCGTCAACGGTATAATCACCAGACGTGTGTCGTGTTGTGCGTATACTCCATGACTTCCGCTAATGTCGCCAGCACCAGCTGGCTTGTGAAGAGGTTTGATCATGCCCAAACGAACTTGGCAGCCCAAGCGTATCCCACGCCGGCGTAAACATGGCTTCATGAAGCGCATGTTGACGAAAGATGGTCGCAACGTCCTCAAACGCCGTCGCTTGAGCGGTCGCTGGCGCCTCACGGTGAGCCACGAGCGCCGTGCTGAACAACGCACTAACCGCTAAATGACGCACAGAGCGGGGCGATTGTGAAGCGCCAATTCCGCTTACGCCGTTCGGCACACTTCCAACGTGTGCGTAGTAGTGGCAATCACTATGACGGTGCAAGTCTAACGCTGAACGTCGCGCCTGCTCGCCAACGGACAACCCGTTGTGGCATTGTAGTAGCGCGACGGATCGGCGGCGCTGTCGTGCGCAATCGCATCAAACGCCGAATCCGTGAAGTATTACGGGTTCATTACCGTTTTTTGCGTACCAACTATGATGTGGTCGTAATTGCCCGTTCACGTGAATTACAGACGATGCCGTTTCCCCGCTTAGTCGAACTCATCACCCAACTGCTCCGCCGTGCCGGTGTATGGCAAATCCCCGAAGCCACACCTGCGATTATCACTGAATAATCCTAACGTCTTGTAGCCATCGTTTCATACGAACTCCAAGATGCAATCGTGATTTGATACATTTTTTAAAAGGTGAACACCATGGCGATTTGGACATTCCTCGTCTCGAGCCTCGAGTACGTCTTGCTAACGTTCTATGCGTGGACTGGCAATCCCGGGATTGCGATTATTTTGTTTACGCTGTTAGCACGCATGGTGTTGCTCCCCCTCACCATCAAACAACTCCAATCCAGCCGCAAAATCCAAGCATTACAACCCGCCTTGAGTGAGTTGCAACGCAAATACGGCAAAGATTCCCAACAGCTTCAAAAAGAAACGATGAAGCTCTACTCAGACAACAAAGCCAATCCGGTGTCAGGTTGTTTGCCCGTATTGATTCAATTGCCGTTGTTCTTGGGGATTTACCAAGCAGTATTTCATTTGACCAGCGTTGCCCCCGGTGAGTACGCCGTGGCGCAAATGATTACCGCCCTCAACAACGTCAACCTCGCCACCAACTTGTCGGTCACCATGAACCAACCGCAATTATCGGGTGGTTTTTTGTGGTTGACTGACTTAGGACGCACCGATCCATTGTATATTTTGCCAGTATTGTCGGTGATTTTTCAATTGCTGGTGCAATTGATGTCGACACCACGCGTGCAAGATCCCCAACAAAAAGCGATGCAACAGACCATGTTGTTCATGCCGATTTTGTTCGGGTATATCGGCTTCACCTTCCCATCCGGTGCCGTATTGTACTGGGTGGTTGGTAGCATCTTGTCGATGATTCAACAATACATCTTTTCGGGCTGGGGTTCACTGGCCAACTACTTGACCTTCTTGCCTACCCGCGCGGGATTTTTCCCGCCGCCCGAGGTCGTCGGTGCCGGCACCCAAGAAGCCGCCAAGCATATCGCCGAAGTCGATGCCGCCCCCAAAATCGATTTTTGGGATGTGGTACGCCCACTCACTGACGACGACAAGTCCAAAGAGCGTCCTGCGTAACAATTTCGCTTTGCACACCGAGGTCACACTATGAAAAAAACCAAGCCCTCGCTTGAAATCAGTGCTCGGACAGTCGCAGAGGCCGTTGATTTGGCCTTGGTGCAACTCGGTCGTGATCGCGACGATGTCGCCATCGAAATTTTGATTAACGGCAATGACGAAGAAGAAGCCCTCGTACGGGTCACTGTCGTTGACGACGAACCAGCCGAAGTCATGAGCGAAGATGACCGCATCAAACATGCCCGCACCATCCTCGAAGAGCTCCTTGAGCATATGGATATTGCCGGGTATGTCACGGCGGTACGCTCGACGGCCCCCGCCCAAGACGGCGGCGTCGAAGAATCAATCACCTTGCATGTTGAAGGTGCCGACGAAGAAGCCATGGGACTGCTGATTGGGCGGCACGGCGACACCTTGCGCTCGTTGCAGTTCATCGTCAACTTGATTGCCGGCAAAAGCAATCGGCGCTGGCCGCAAATCATCGTCGATGTCGGCAATTATCGCCAACGCCGCCAAGAAATGCTCGAAAGTATGGCCTTGCGGATGGCCGAACGGGTACGCCAGTCTGGCCGCCCCCACGCCTTTGAACCGATGTCAGGGGCTGACCGCCGCGCCATCCACCTCGCGCTCCGTAGTGATGCCACCGTCTACACCGAGAGTGACGGCGAAGGCGAACGACGCAAAATCGTCATCTTCCCCGCCAAACCCCAATCTTGACCTCCAGATTTATGATTCGTACTGGCGGTCAGTTGCATACAATGCCACTGACCGCTTTGTTTTTCTAGGTAAAAATCATGCAACCCAATTACTTGATGCTAGGCCATATCACCAGCGATTTGCTCCCCGATGGCAGCACCATCCCCGGTGGCACGGCCCTCTACGCCGCCCGTACCGCCCAACGACTCGGCATGTCCCCCGCCATCGTATCTGCCACCGCTACGCTGCCGGTAGATTGGCCCAGTACTGTGCCGGTAGCGAGTGTGGCCGGCAGCTATGCCCCGATTTTCGAAAATCGCTACACCCCTAACGGCCGCATCCAGTTTTTGCATGGCGAAGCCCCACCTTTGACCATCGCCGATGTGCCGAATGCCTGGCGTAGCGCCCAAATCGTCCACCTCGGGCCGATTTTGGTCGAAACACCCCTCGAGCTCATGGCCAACTTCCCTGATGCCCTGATTGGCATGACGCCCCAAGGGATGATGCGGCAGTGGCAACCACCCTTCCCCTGCCAGATTCACTACACGCCGTTTGACCCCGATCCGGCACTACTGGCCCGCATCAACATCCTCGTGATGAGCATCGAAGATGTGCATGGTGACCAGAGCGTGGCCGAACGCTACGCCCAGCACTGTGGAATTGTGGCGCTGACTCACGGCGCCAATGGCGCCGACATCTACCTCGCTGGCGTGCCCCACCACATCAACGCCTACCCGGCCGTCGAACGCGACCCCACCGGCGCCGGCGATGTCTTTGCGGCGGCCTTGATGGTACGCTACGCCGAAACCCGCAATGCCATCGATGCTGCCCAATTTGCCGCAGTAGTGGCCGCCGCTAGCGTCGAAGGCCTCGGTATCTCGACCATCCCCGATCGTGCCACCATCGAAGCCCGCCTCAATAACTACCACGCCTAACAAATACCCCGTGGGTTGCGTGGTACATGAGTACCATGCAACCCGTTCTACAACAATAACGTCATGACTAGACGAAAATAGGCGTAACGTGTTTTTTAACACTGCATACGATACGACTGTTGCGTACACGGTGACGTTGCAGTGGAAATAATCATACAGAGGGTGTATGATGAATTCCTCAATAGAATCATGACAGGACTGACAAATGGGCGCAATTCAAAAAGCACTCGCCGGCAAAACCATTGCCGATAATCGCAACGCCTTCCACGAATACTTTATCGAGCAACGCTATACCGCTGGTATTGTGCTCAGTGGCAGCGAAGTCAAATCAATCCGGGCCGGTAAAGCCCAGTTGCGCGGGAGCTATGCCCGTATCGAGGGCCGCGAAGCATGGCTCTACGATGCGCATATCGCCCCCTATACCCAATCAGGGGTCTACTTCAATCATGACCCAGTGCGCAAACGTAAGTTGTTGTTGCGCCGCAAAGAAATCAGCGATATTTTTGGTAAAATCACCCGCCAAGGCTATACCTTTGTGCCGTTGCGGATTTTTTTTGATAATCAATTCGTTAAAGTCGAGTTGGGTATCGCCAAAGGCAAAAAACAACACGACAAACGCCATGCCATCGCCGAACGCGACGTCAAACGCTCACTCGACCGCGAAATGAAAATTGCCAACCGTTAGGTTGTTGGTGGACTCAAGGGGTGGGCATAAAGCCCACCCCTTGTTTTTTGTGCGGGGCTTTGCAGTACAATTTGAGTAGCCCAGATTGCAATGACCAAAAGGAGCCCACGATGCAAATCGGAATCAGTAGTTATAGTTTTGCCCGTTTGATGAAAAACGGTATGACCTACATGGAAGCCGCCAGTAACGCCAAAGCCATGGGGTATGACGTCTTTGAGGTACAGGCGTTGCGCCTGCCGGCCGGCAGCGACCGCCGAGCCTATGCCCACCAACTCAAGGCGCACTGCCGCGACATCGGTATCGGCATGGGCAATTTCACCGTCGATGCTGACTTTTTGACGGGCAGTGGTGGTGATACCGCCCGAGAAATTACCCGCGTCAAAGCTGAAGTCGACATCGCAGTGGCACTGGGGGCACCTGGGATGCGCCACGACGCCACCTTTGGCTTCCCCGCTACCGCCCGCCGCAAAAGCTTCGCCGATGCCCTACCCACCCTCATCCCGGCCTGTCGGGCAGTGAGTGAGTATGCCGCCAGCCACGGCATCAAAAC
>CAISXI010000225.1 GCA_903889425.1 uncultured Roseiflexaceae bacterium
CCTAGGGTGGCGCACCCATCGGGGCGCCATGCCCCAGCCCTGAAGGGGCGTTATGGTATAACCCAGGGCGAAGCCCTAGGGTGGCGCACCCATCGGGGCGCCATGCCCCAGCCCTGAAAGGGCGACATGCGACAGCACAGGGCATCGCCCTTGCGCATGGAACAAACCCCGGTCTCGTCGTCGCACCACCACGTTGATGTGCGTTCCCCATTGCCCCAAAGGGGCGCCATACAAAAGTATCCACCCAATTTCCGTACCAATTTCGGTATCAATTTCGGTATTAATTTCGGTATTAGTGAAAAGAAAGGATATAACCGTATGCCGCAATCACTCGCACAAATTTTAGTACATCTGGTCTTCGCAACAAAGTACCGTGAGGCGATTCTTGCCGACGATATCCGGGATGAGCTTCATGCGTACATTGGCGGAATTGTTGAAAACCAAAAAGGAACGCTGCTCAAGGCTGGCTCGGTCGCCGATCACATCCATCTCCTGATTGTCCACCCGCGCACGTGTACACCGGCAGAGTTGGTACAGGAGATTAAATCGGGATCTTCCAAATGGCTCAAGACCAAAGGCGCGCGCTATGCTAATTTCCATTGGCAAGGTGGGTATGGGATATTTTCAGTTAACCCCAGAGATCGGGGTGTAGTGGAGCGCTACATAGCCAACCAGGCTGAACATCACCGCAAGAAAAAGTTTCAAAATGAATATCGCCGTATGTTGAAGAAATACGACATCCCGTTTGATGAACGCTATGTGTGGGATTGAACCATGCGTCGCCCTACTCATCTCGCCCCTTCAGGGCTATCTCATCACGCCCCTTCAGGGCCATTACATGACACCACCGAGTCGGCATGAATCGTACGCCACGCACGGAGATTCCACGCTATGGGTGCAAGCACCCGGCATGGAATGACGCTGGGGTGGGACGGGGCGTTCCCCCAGCCCTGAAGGGGCGGCATGCGACAGCACAGGGCATCGCCCTTGCGCATATAACAAACCCAGGTCTCGTCGTGACACCACCACGTTCATATACCCCCAACCCGATAAATCGTAGTAAAATACCCCACAGACCATTCGTCAAGAGCATTGGGGAATCCATGTCAAGCACCACCCGTACGGGCTACCTGTTGTGTGTCGTGGCCGCCATCGTCTGGGCCGGCACCGCGCCCGGCATCAAATATTTGCTCGACATCTATCACGTGCCCGGCGTCACCTTGGCGTTGTGGCGCGATGTGTTTGTGACCCTTGTGGCCGGCGCCGTGGTCTTTGTCCGCTACCCCCAGGCCTTCCGGCTCAAACGGAGCGAACTCATCCCACTCATCATCCTCGGCGTCGTCTCGATCGGCATTTATCATGCCTTGTGGATCTGGTCGGTCAGCCTTAATGGCGCCGCCATCGCCGTGGTGCTCATTTACCTCTTCCCTACCTTTGTGACTATCGGCGCCCGCTTCATGTTTGGCGAACAACTACGCTGGCCACAAATGGTCGGACTACTACTATCACTTATCGGCATGGTGCTCCTAGTCAAACTCTATGACCCGGCCCAAATCAAACTCAATTGGTTGGGCATTACCGTAGGACTGACCACTGCCGTGCTCCAAGCGTTTTATGTGCTCTATACCCAGCGCGCCGTCCAGACCGTCAATCCGTGGGCCTCACTCACAATCACCATGGCCAGTGGCTCAGTGGCGCTACTGGTGATTTTGCTGTGTGCACCCCTCACTGGTATCGCCAATCCCCCCGGACTCTTCCAGGTCGGCAATTACATGGCTTGGTTGATTTTGTTGGCGCTGGCCATCGGTCCGACCCTCGGCGGCTATGCCTTGTTTAATTTGTCGTTGCAACACATCCCCGCTAGCATTGGTGGCTTGATTTTGGTGCTCGAAGCTCCTACCGCCAGCGCCATTGCGATTATTTTCCTCGGCGAACGCTTGGCGGCGCTCCAATTTGTGGGGGTGGCCCTCGTGCTCGTATCGATTGTGTTGCCGACCCTGCTCACCCGACGCCCGCCCGAACTCATCCACGCCCACGAATAACCCACCCCGTGCGACAATGACCATAGACCGTAATTACCCACAAGCGAGAACCTATATGCGTATTAGTGACATGAATTGGATGCAGGTCGAAGGCTACCTCGCCCACGACGATCGCGCCGTGTTGCCTCTCGGCAGCACCGAGCAACACGCCTATCTCAGCTTGAGCGTCGATAGTATTTTGGCCGAAAAATGCGCCAATGACGCTGCCGACTCCCTAGGCATTCCCGTTTTTCCGGTGGTGAGTTACGGCATGGCGCCCTACTTCCAAGCCTACCCCGGCACCATCACGTTGCGCATCGACACCTATATCAGCCTCGTGCGCGATATTTTGAATAGCATGTACAACAGCGGCTTCCGGCGCATTACCATCGTCAATGGTCATGGTGGTAACAGCCCCGTCGATGGGTTGGTCACCGAATGGATGGCCGACCACCCCGGCAGCCAAGTCAAGTTCCACAATTGGTGGCGCGCCCCCCAAACTTGGGCCAAAGTCAAAGCCATTGATCCGGTCAGTAGCCATGCCTCGTGGATGGAAAACTTCCCGTGGACCCGCTTGCCCGGCATCGACCTCCCCACTACCCAAAAAATCGTCCCCGATCGGACTGGCATGATTAATTTGGTGGGTGAAAAAATGCGGGCCTTTTATGGCGACGGCAATTACGAAGGCTACTACCAACGGAGCGACGCCGAAATGCTGGCGCTGTGGGACGTCGCTGTCGCCGAAACCCGCGCGCTCATGAGCACCGGCTGGGATACACCCTGAGCCAGTACTGTTTTCAACACAGAAAGACCACCCCCATGCATATTGAATTTGCCCACAAAACCGTCATCGTCACCGGCGCCGCCCACGGCTTTGGACGAGCCATCGCCGTGGCCTTTGCCCAGCGCGGTGCCCATGTCTGGGCCTGCGATTTGATTGCTAGTGAGCTCGCCGAAACCCAACAGCGCTGTGTTGACGCCGGCGGCCAATGTAGCGTGCGCACCGTCGATGTCACCGACGTGGCCCAAGTCAGAGCCTTTGTGGCCGAAGCCAGCGCCAGTGCCCCTAGCGGTACCATCGACATTTTGGTCAACAACGCCGGTGGTGTGCTCGGTCAAGTGGGCCAGCCCATCGAAAACGTGACTATTACGCAGTGGAACGACATCATCGCCGTCAATATGAGTGCGGCCTTTTATTTTGCCCAAGCAGTGGCACCGGGCATGAAGGCGGCCCGCGCCGGCCGGATTATCAACATTTCGAGTGGCGCCGGCCTCGGCCCCAGCCTGACCGGCATCCAAGCCTATGCCACCGCCAAAGCGGGCCAAATCAATTTGACGCGCCAGCTTTGCCACGAACTAGGGCCATTTAACATTACCGTCAACAACATTGCCCCTGGGTTTGTGTTGTCGAACGCCAATACCCAGCGCCAATGGGAAGCCTACGGCCCCGAGGTGCAACAATCGCTGGTGACCAGTATCGCCTTGCAACGCCTCGGCCAACCCGACGACATCGCCAACGGCGTGCTCTTTTTGGCGTCGGATTATGCCAGCTGGATTAGTGGCCAAGTACTCTCGATCGACGGCGGCAAATAGCCGACCCGCACCCACAAAGGATGATTTTCATGCCCAAAACAATTCGGATTGCCTTGGCTGGTCTCGGCAACGTCAACCTCAACTTGCTACGGATTTTGCGTTCACAAGCCACATTGCTGGCTGACACCTACGGCCTGCGCTTTAGCGTGGTGGCCGTCTGTGATTCGAGTGGCGGTGCCGCCGCTGCCGAGGGCCTCGACATCGACACCCTCATCGCCACCAAAGAAGCCAAGCGTGGCGTGGCCAGCTTGCCCCAAGGCAGCCCCAGCCTCGTCGCCCAAACCATCGTCGAAACTATCGCTGCCGATGTCTTTGTGGAAGCGACCCCCGTCAACCTACAAACCGGCGAGCCGGGTTTGAGCGCCGTACGCACCGCTTTGCAAAAAGGGATGCACGTCGTCCTCGCCAACAAAGGTCCGTTGGCGTTGGCCTACCCTTCTCTAGCCCTACTCAGCGACATGGGTGGCGATGTGACCCTGCCCAAAATGCGCTTTTCGGCCTGTGTGGGGGGCGCCTTGCCCACCATCAACCTCGGCCGTCGCGATTTGGCCGGCACCGTGATTGAATCGGTCGAAGGGGTGCTCAACGGCACCACCCAGTATATTTTGCGCTCGATGGAGCAGGGTGGTAGCTACGCCGAAGCACTCAAAGAAGCCCAAGAGCGCGGCTTGGCCGAAACCGACCCCACCCTCGATGTCGAAGGTTGGGATGCCGCCAACAAACTGACCATTGTCGCCAATGCGGTACTCAATCAGCCCACCAATGTGCGCGACTTTGCCGTCACCGGCATCACCCACCTCACCGCCGCCGACCTGCAAGCCGCCGTCGCCAACGGCGAACGCATCGTGTTGTTGTGCCGCGGCGTGCGCAACGCCCAAGGCAGCTATGATTTGAGCGTGGCCCCCACCGCCCTGCCCAGCGACCATCCCTTGGCGCGCATGAGCGGCTGGGAAATGGGCGTGGTTTACCACACCGACATTTCGGGGCGTGCCAGTGCCACCTCGGCCGAACGGGGACCCATGCCCACCGCCGCCGCCATGTTGCGCGATTTGATTGACGTCGGTCGCTAAAAACTGCGACTGGGGGGATGTGCCGTCATCACCGACGGTGCATCCCCTTTTTTATGATTCGGCCAAAAACGCCTGCACCTCGGCCACAAATAGTGCCTCTTTGGCGACCGGCACAAAAAAGAAATTGTTGAGATAGCGCCCAAAATCATGGGCGGCAATGGCGTGGGGGTCTTGGTCGCGCGCCACCACAAAGTCCCGCACCGGTGCCAATGTGGCCGTGCGCGGATTGACGTAGTAGCCTCGGTAACCCAGCGCTTCCAGCCGTGCAAAAATCGTCTCAATCGGGAATTGATGGTGGCGCGCTTCGATTTCGATGAGCACCAGCGGTTGACGGGCAGTCAGAAACGCTTCTGCCCCATTGATGACGGCCAATTCATGCCCTTCCACATCGATTTTAATCAACCCCACCGGCCCAAACGCCACACGTTGCGCCACGGCATCGAGGGTATCGCGCTGCGCCGTCGTGGTGTGCGCCGCCGTTTGGGCGGGCTCGCTGTGCTGGTTGAGGCTGGCGCGACTATCAAAGCGACGCCCATTGATAAACGGCACCCGCAACGTGGCGATCCCCTGTTGATCAGACAAGGCGATGGCAAAGACGTGGGCCCGGGGGAAGTCCCAGCGCAAGCGCCGATATAAGTGCGGCAACGGTTCAAACAAATAAAGATTTTTGGCCCCTACGATATCTTCCATGGCAGTGGCATAGACGCCCACATTGGCGCCCACATCAATCATCCCGCGCGGGGTAATCGTGATGGCGCGGATGATTTGGGCTTCAATATCAAATGGCGATTGGGCATCGTCGCGACGCATGGCCATTAGTTGCGCGCGCAGGGAGGCTTTTTTGCGGGCGGGGACCAGCACGCCCAGCCCCCGTTGCCACAATACGTATATGCGCGCGCCCACCGTTGTTTTTTTCATCAAAAACCTCACGTACAATAGAGACATTCACGATAACGAACTTGAACAGATTGCCATGATTATCCCACCTATTTACACCACTCGCCGCTACATCAGCTTATTTTTCAGTACCGATTGTGCGGTTCTATTATGGAAAAAAATAGGGCTGCGCCGTGAAGGAGATTGCCGTCAGTGCATTCAACGCAGTGCCCACGCATGGATGGGAGCGTATCGCTCTGCGCTGTTACATGACGGATGGAGTCAAGCATGATTATCCAATTCGACGGTGAGATTTTCGAATGGCGCGGGCCAGCGCCCTTTTTGTTTGTGGCGATTCCCGATGAGCCGAGTCGCGACATCAAAGCGCTGTCGCAACTGGTCACCTATGGCTGGGGCGTGATTCCGGTGACGGTTCAGTTGGGCCAAACCACATGGCGCACCTCGCTTTTCCCAAAAAACGGTCGCTACCTCGTGCCCGTCAAAGTGGTCGTCCAAAAAGCAGAGCAGCTCGGGGCAGGCGATTTGGTATCACTGACGGTCACCGTCGGGAATTAGCGGAGGATATCGATGAGCAACGCACTCACATTTACCGCCCTGATCCAAAAGGAAGGGGCTTTTACCTTTGTCGCCATCCCCGTCGCCCCCGCCAGCCAGTGGGGGGCGCGCCCGCGCTATCACGTCTGTGGCACCATCGACGGCATCGCGGTGCGCGGGTGTTTGGGCGTCAACGGGCAGGATTATTTTTTGCGATTGGGAGCGGCCTGGTTGCGCGGCACCACCATCGTGCCGGGCGTACAGGTCAGTGTCAGCCTTGACCTCGAGGGTCCCCAAGAAGATAATTTAGCCGACGATATTTTGGCGGCGCTTGGAGCAAACCCCGCTGCCCAGGCCTTTTTTGACGGCTTACCCACCTTTTACCGCAAAAAATACCTGCGCTGGATAGACAGCACCAAACGCAGCCCCGATATCCGCGCCCAGCGCATCAATGACATGATTACCCTACTCGCCAACGGGCAACGTGAGCGCTAACCCGCCGCAACGGCCAAATGTAATGGAGCAATCAGTATGCCAGCACCTTCTTTTTTGCAAAAAGTGATGACGGCGCCAAAGGGTGAAGTGCATCAATTACACGGCGCCAAAGCCGCCAGAATGCATGCCAATACGCTCTACATCCCATCGCCACTCGATATCGCCATGGCCATCCAGGCCATTCCGGCGGGGCAGACCCGCACCCTACACGACATCCGTCAGACTATATCTACCCTACACGGGGTCGATACCACCTGCCCCGCCAAAACGGTGGTCTATTGGAAGTGGTTGGCGGCGGCCACGGTCGAGCTTGACGGCGCACCTTCGCCCTATGCCATCCCGTGGTGGCGCATCCTCAAAGACGGCAAACCGAGCCGCCACATGCCCGGGGGCAGCGCCAATCAGCTGGCGTTGATCCAGGGCGAGGCTGTGTAATACCAGACCAGGGCGTTGCCCCGGTCTGGTGTATGCCGCCCCGTTGGGGCTGGAGATTGCACTGCGCCACGGCGCCATGCAATGACGCCAATGTTGTTTTAATTTTCAATTATCCATTTTCAATTTTCAATTCAACAGTTGCCCCGGTCTGGTGCATGCGTAATTTTCAATTATCCATTATCCATTTTCCATTCCATTCAACAGTTGGGGCTCGGGAATCATCGTGATCCCAGACCAATGCGTTGCCTCAGTCTGGTGCATGCCGCCCCGTTAGGTCTGGAGATTGCACTGCGCCACGGCGCCATGCAATGACGCCAGTGTTGTTTTAATTTTCAATTATCCATTTTCAATTTTCAATTCAACAGCGTACATGGCGCCGTTTAAAGCCAATCCGATTTTTATTGATAGCCTGGGTGATATTCACCAGCGGGTCGGCGTAGGTTGGTTTTTTGGTGGGGGTGGGTGCAAGCAATTGATTGACGATTGTAGCGGTGTGCAAGGCCTGCAGATGTAACGGCAGATACGACACCCCCACCGCCACCACAAAGCGGATCATGGCATGTTGGGTAACCAAGGGTTTGTGGGCAATGGTGGTTTCGACCATGTATAACAACTGTTGGATGTGTGCCGGGTCAAACTCGTGGTCTTTGCGGGAACCGAGTAGCCATTCGTAGCAACTCCATCCCCCCGATTGCACGAACTCACCGGGGTCGTTGATGAACTCATCCGCCACTGTTTGTGCAAAATCAGTCTCGGCCAACGTCACCGCCACCACAAAATCCGACAGCATATAACAATCAGCTCGTTGCATCCAACGGCGAAAATTATCAGGGGTCATCGTTTGGGTGTTGGCAATCATCCCCGCCAAATACATGGCATCATAATTGCCGGTGGTATACAACCCTTCGGCCAAGGCCTGATTACCAATCAACGGCTTGGCGATGGGCTTCAACACCCCCACCGGCACGCCAAACATGGGCTCGCGCACCCCTTGGCTAACGTAGTGTTTTTTGGTGCGGGCACTGGTGAGGGTGGCGAGGGTGGCCAGGATTTCACTGATTTGTGGTTGCATGATGTGATTCACTGTAGGCATTTAATTTCGAATTAGGCCTATTTTATCATGCAGGTCGCACATCATACCTTTGGCACATTTTTTGCAAACGGCTATAATTACACACACATTAAAAAAATCACCCTATGTGAAAGGTTCCCCCATGCGCATCACCCGACATTGGCTGGTGGCGGCGGCAATTGCCGGTGCCTTGATTATTTCGGCGGGCACCCGCGTGGCCCCTGGGGTCTTTTTGCCGTTATTAACCCAAGAATTTGGTTGGACCAGGGCCTCGATTGGTTTTGCCGTCTCGATTGGCTTGATTTTGTATGGGCTGGCTGGGCCGTTTGTGGGTGCACTCATCGAGCGCATCGGCACCCGCGGCACTGCCATTTTTGGCATGATTTTGATCGCCGGCAGCGCCGCCGCTGGCACCACCATCCAAGACACCCTAATGTTTAGTATTTATTGGGGTGCACTAAGTGGGCTGGGCACGGGTATCGTCGGCGGCGTGCTGGGCGCCACCGTGGCCACCCGTTGGTTTGTAGCCCGGCGCGGATTGGTACAAGGAATGTTTGGGGCGGCCACCAGCGCCGGCCAACTTTTGTTTGTGCCGCTATTGGCGCTGGTCGGAGCCGCCAGTGGTTGGCGTTATGCCTCGTTGTTGCTTGCGGCCGTGACGATTATTTTGTTGATTCCGATTGTCATCTTTGTACGCACCGACCCCAGCGATATCGGCCTAGCGCCGTTCGGTGGCGAAGCCACTGCCCGCGCCAATGGCGTCGCCCAAGCTGGGGTGATGCGCATCGCCCTCGCTAGTCGCGATTTTTGGCTGCTGGCCAGTACCTTTTTTATTTGTGGCGCCACCTCAAACGGCTTGATTGGCACCCACTTGATGGCCCATGCCGTCGAACACGGCTTTACCACCAATGTGGCGGCCAGTGTGCTGGCATTGATGGGCGTAATGAACTTTGTGGGGACGCTGGCGTCAGGCTGGCTGACCGACCGCTACCCACCCCGTCGGTTGTTGGCCATCTACTACGGCTTCCGCGGCATTTCGTTGCTGTTGTTGCCGTTTGTGCATGACCCTCTCGGGCTGTCGATTTTTGCTATTATGTTCGGGCTGGACTATATCGCCACCGTGCCCCCTACCGTGGCCCTCACCAGCGAAGTCTTTGGGGCCCGCAATGTGGGAATCGTGTACGGTTGGATCTTTTGTGCCCACCAAATGGGGGCCGCCTTGGCCGCCTGGCTGGGCGGCGTCGCCCGTGATGCCACCGGCGATTATCTGATGGCGTTTATTCTGGCTGGCCTGACGGCAGGTATCGGCAGCGCCCTCGCATCGCGGATCAACCGCCCCGTCAAATTACAAGAAGCCGTTGCCTGATTTTTGGAGAACGTACACCATGATTGATACCATTCAATTCGACGAAGCCCTCCAACGCATCGCCCCCTATGTGCGACACACACCGTTGTTGCCCATGCCGACGTTGCGCGGCGAGTTTCACCCCCAACTAACGCTCAAACTCGAAAACCTGCAAGTCACCGGGTCATTCAAGGTACGCGGCGCATTCAACACCCTGCTCCAGATGTCACCCGAAGACCGCGCCCGCGGGATTTGTAGTGCATCGGGAGGTAATCATGGGGTGGCGCTGGCCTATGCCGCCTGGCGCCTCGGCTGCCCCGCCACCGTCTATATACCCGAGCGCGCCACCGCTGACCGCGAGGCGCGCATCGCCGCCTGGGGTGCCACCGTGGTGCGCCACGGCGCGGCTTGGGATGATGCGCATGTGGCGGCAGTGGCGTTTAGCGCACAGCACGCCATCCCCTATATCCATTCATTTGAAGCCTTGCCCACCATCATCGGCCAAGGCACCGTCGGCCTCGAAATGCTCAGTGACGTCCCCGACGCCGATTTGTTTATCGTTGCCATCGGCGGCGGCGGGCTGATTTCGGGCGTGGCCACGGCCATCAAACAACGCCGTCCCCAGGCCACCATCATCGGCGTCGAGCCAGTCGGGGCGCCCAGTATGTCGCATAGCATTGCCCA
>CAISXI010000226.1 GCA_903889425.1 uncultured Roseiflexaceae bacterium
GTTGCAACAACAGTATTCAGGCACCGCACCAATTGTGTTTTTGCATGGCGGTGGCCAAATCCTCTCTGGGGCAGCTACCGGTGGCTTCCAAATTCGCCAAAGCTATAGTGGCGAATTAATTGCCAATGTCCCCTTACCACGCGGTATCCCGAGTGTGATGACTAGTATTCCCCATCGCGGGATTGTGATTGGTGGCAGTACGGATGGCACCATCACCCTCTGGCGCTTGCATGAATCACTCGAACCAATCGAGCTGACCAACCATCAACACCGGATTAGTGCCCTGACCCTTAGCGAAGATGGTCGCACGCTGATTAGTGCCGATATTAGTGGCGTCCTTATCGTGTGGGATGTAGCCGTCAGCGATTTAATCCGCCGGATTCCCCTCAATATCCGTCCCAGCGATCGCACGTGGATTAGTGATGTAATTCGCCAGCGCCGCTACAAAAGTGACGAGCGCCGTTGGCTTGAATTCATGAATGCCCTCAATCGTACGCCACCAGGCAATCGACGTGGCTACGACCCTTCAATCCCAATTGATATTGGTTCATTCCGCTTGCGTTTGGAGTAGCGCACCTACTTTTGATATGGCATGCGTAATGTCTGGTATACTCGTCTGCACGCACTACTATATCAAAAGGAATCTACCAATGACGACACCTGTACTCACATTGCCATTGCCTGAAATCGCAAGTCAATTCAATCTCCGCCGCGACATTGTGTTCCTCAATCACGGTAGCTTTGGCGCATGTCCCCGCCCCGTCATCGCCGCCTATCGCAAATGGCAAGACGAACTCGAATCTGAACCAGTCCATTTTTTTGGACGCCGACGCTTGCCACTGCTCGCCGAAGCGCGGGCTGCCCTCGGTAAATTTGTCAATGCCGATGCCGATGATGTGGTGTTTGTGCCCAATATTACCTACGGCATGAATATCGTCGTCAATTCGTTGCGCTTTGGCCCCGATGACGAAATCCTCACCACTGACCACGAATACGGCGCCGTCAACAATACTTGGGAATACCACCTCAAGCGCTACGGTGGCAAAATCGTTTACCGCGAAGTACCCATCCCCATGACCACCCCCGAAGCATTCATCGAACACTTCTGGGCTGGTGTCACCCCCAACACCAAAGCCATCTCGATTAGCCACATCACCTCGGCCACCGCCCTCATCTTCCCGATTGCCGAAATCATCAAACGGGCCCGGGCTGCCGGGATTTTGAGCATCATCGACGGTGCCCACGTGCCCGGACATATCGACCTCGATTTGACCGCCCTCGACCCCGACTTTTATGCCGCCAACTGCCACAAATGGTTGTGTGCCCCCAAAGGCGCTGGCTTTTTGTATGCCCGCCGCGACAAACAAGACATGCTCGAACCCTTTGTGTGTAGCTGGAATTTGAGCCGCCACACCCAAACCGGCAGCCGCTTTACCAATATGTACGAAAACGTCGGCACGAATGATCCCGCACCATGGCTGGCAGTACCTGCCGCCATCGAATTCCAACACACCCACAATTGGCCGGCAGTGCGGGCTGCTTGTCACGCCTTGGGTTCACAAATTCGCCAAGAATTTGCTGGCATCACTGGACTCACCCCGGTATCTGACGAATCCACCATGTGGTGGAATCAAATGGCACTCTGCCCCATCCCTACCGGTGAGCAATACCACTACCACCGCTTGTGGGAAGAATTCCAAATCGAAATCCCTGTCGTGCAGTGGAACGGTCATACCTTTTTGCGGGTGGCAATCCAAGCCTACAACACCCCCAACGATGGCGATCGCTTGATTGAAGCCGTCAAAAAAATCATCCAACGCTAACATCAAAATATCACACCGTGTGGTGGGTAATAATACCCCACCACACGGTGTTTTTTATCGCTCCCAACCACCACTAAACCTTACCGCCACGTGAGCCCGGCAGTCTGCGCGGAATTCCGCACATACTGTGCTGCTGCGGTGTATTCATGGGCTTCAGCGAGATGTTCGAGCATCAATGGCGTGTCACTATCAAGCGTCGCCAAAATGCGTAATATCGCCACATAATCAAGCATACCGAGCCCCGGGGCTGTCTCACGCAGGGCCACCACAAAGGGTCGGTCGATTAGCATATCTTTGATGTGGCAGCTTTTGATCATTGGACCCAACAAATCGACACAGTGCTGGACAAATTCACGGTGTTGATAGAAACGGGGCACACTATTCATCATATTGATTGGGTCAAAATGGACCGCAAATTGGGGCCGATCGATTGCCTTGATAAGTTGGACATAGACTTCGGGGGAATCAGGGTACATCCACGGCATTGTTTCGAGGGTATAAAAACTCTGAGTTGGCTTGACGGCATCGATAATCGTGCGCACGCTATCAACAATCAATGCAAAGGTATCTGTAGCATAGTTCGTCGCATCGGGACCATCCCATTCACTCCCTCGCGACCCGGCAATATTAACACAACAACGGGCACCAATGGCATCAGAAAGAGCAAGTCGTTCTTGACAAAACGTGATGGCTGCGCGCCGCGTCGTGTCATCGGTGGCCATGGGATTGCTCCATGCCCCCACCTCGGCAATGACGATGTCGGCTGCTTCGGCAGCCTGACGAAAGCGCGTCACTGTGGCAGCACTTGCTTTTTCATCAATCGGACAATAGGCAGCGCGATAGCCTAATTGGGCTAATTCGGCTAACCATGCGTCGGGGGAATCATATTTCCCAAATAGTGGGCCACCTAACCGCATCGCATCCTCCTTGGGACAATGCTTCTCGAGATAAACATCCGCCATACACCACAGATGTTTACTATAATAGAGGAAGCATTCATTACATCAGATAGAGTCTGCTCCATGATACATGCAATTCAGCGCATATGGCAACGATATGTACACCATATCATTCTTGGAATCATCATTATCTGTGCCGCCATTTTACGCTGGCCGATGGTCAATTTTGCGTTGCCCTATACGCCACAGCCCGATGAACCGTATGTCATCAATATGTTGTTCGATATGTTTCGTTTTCATTCATGGATTCCCAATAATTTCGACCGGCCGCATTTGTCTGTCTATGTCACGTTTGTGGGAGTCTGGTTAGGCCAACTTTTTACCCCCATTGACCCGGCTGTCTTGGCGCGAGGTACCGACCGTATCACCATGGCAAGTGCGCCATTTATGCATGGCCGCATCACGATGATTCTCGTCGGGCTCGCCAGCATCATTGCGGCCTATTGGCATGCCCGCCAATATCAGCTTGGCTGGGCTGCCTTTGTGGCGGCAGGATGGTTAGCCCTGCTCCCATTTCACCAAGAACAAAGTGGCATCATCACCCCTGACATCATGGTAGGACTGTTTACATTTCTCATTATGGCGAGCTGTTGGCAATATTCACTCACTCCCACAACCCGGCAATTGTGGATTGTGGCGCTGATATGTGGACTCGCTACCGGCACCAAATACAACCTTGCAGCAGCAATGATTATCCCGGCGCTGATGCAATGGCCACTCATCAGCCAACGTGCCTGGCGCCCGCTTCTACGCAACATAGTCATTATTGGCGTGGGTACACTGATTGGTTTTTTTATTACCACTCCCGGGATTTTTTGGTCGATCAACGAAATTCGTGCCAATCTTGATTCACAGATTTCGCACTATAGTCGCCCTGATGCTAATTTCAAACCGTGGGATTGGAGCTACTACGTCTGGTTCTTCCAACACGAAGGCTGGCTAATCACCGGGAGCATCGCAACCCTAGCAGGCATGGTGATAGTCCTGCGCCACAAACGGCTCGTCGACATTGGCATGCTTGTTTTCATAATCATCCAATTGGTCTTTTTCTTGTCGCGTGAACGCCACTATATGCGCAACTTGATGCCGATAGTGGTCTATGCAGCGTTTTATATTGCACAGAGTAGCAATTGGACGGTCGATTCCCTACGCCGGTGGATTCCGTCGCTCCCATTACGCATCATCATCGTCTGTGGAGTCTTGTTTAGTCAACCCGTACTCGCAAGTGTGGCCCAATTTCAATTCATGCAACGCCCCTACAACCTGCTCACAATCGATGCTATTACCGCGACTCAACCACGTGGAACAGCCCACATCTGCACCTACGAACCAATTACGATTGCCCAAACCCCGAGTTGCGATGCAATCGTCAACAACACGGGGGATATCGCGATTTGGCAAGCATCAGGATTGCAACAGCTGGTGATTAATCGTAGTCAATTTGCACAATTACAAATCCCCGCGCCCCTTACCCTGTTGCAATCTATCCCGAGTAGCTTTTACGGTGGCAATGGCGAAGCATTCGCTATCTACACCCAAGACCCAATCAGCCAACTCCGTACCGCCGGACAACCTGCCACTACCAGTGATGGTGTACAAATCCTCGGGATGCGGTTAGGGCGTGGCGAACCCCGGGCGCGTATATCGCCACTCAGCCCCGTCACCCAACTACCGGCTCGCGGAAGCACCCTCAACTTGAATCTGTATGTCACGGTGATAACACCGGTCAGTGAACCCAACTGGTGGCTGTTTGTGCACTTGTTTGATGCCAACGGCACCAAAATCACTGAACGGGCAAACCCGCCACGCCCTGATTACCCCATTGCCGAATGGAAAGCCGGAGAGCTAGTTTTCGTCAATGCCGATTTGCTGACACCACCACTCCCAGCCGGTGAATATACGATTGTAGTCGGATTTTTCCGCCCCAGCGATGGCGCTCGCATGATTATCAGTGGCAGTGACAACGGTACCTGGCAACTCCCCATCACCATCAAAGCCCCCTAGCCGATAACACACCTCCCTCCGAATGTCAGGCATTCGGAGGGAGGTGTGTTATGCGCGAAATTGCGCTATCTACTGGTCCTATCGGATATCAGTTTACGCTGACATGGGCCAATGTGGGTAACACGCTAATCCACATTTGCCCACGCACCATACTGACTTCGGTAACGCCGTCCAAATAATAAAACCGCAATGGTGCTTCGGCGTTTTCTTTGCGCCATTCGACATCAAATACGAGTCCATCTTGATAGATTACCGCAGACCCTTTGCCAACCACTTCGACATCCATCCGTCCCTTGGGGTCGCCCATGATTAATTGACTCGGTACTTCCATGACAATCACGTTTTTGACCGTAATTTGTGCTTTGGTATTGGCATCACGAGCAATTTTGCCAGCAACAGTACGCCCGTAACTATTCGTCGTCGGATCATAAATCCACGTTGCGCCGGTATAGCGATTCAAAAAATAATACCGAATCCGCTGCCCCGTCGGGCGTGTTGCGGGATCACCATCATTGCGATACAGATATCCGACGTCAGGATCGGCGACTGACACTGCGACGCCATTTGCATCAATCGTTGCCGGCTGAATCGTACTCACCCCTTTTTGGGTAAGCTGCGCCATCAATCCATTCGCACTCGTAAACAGGTTATGCGGTGCCACGTTGGTCGTAGTGCGATAAAACGGACCACCATTGCCGCGGCGTAGAGCGTCAATATCAATTGCTTGCGTGCTGTTGGCCATCAAGGCAAGTCCTTGGGGTGACCCACCTGCATGCACATGCACCGCTTTAAAGCCGAGCGCTAATTGTCCATAGTAAAGCCGGGTGCTTCGCACCGGGCCAATTGCATTTGGCGTAAAGACATCCCCATTAAATACCAGCATAAAGCGGGTAATTCCACCCTCGGCAAGTGCTTCAAAAACGACTGCAGCATCATGAAACCCACTTTGCGGTACCGCATCGACATGATTATCAATCATCACCGTTATCGGATGTTGGTACACACCACCCCGAGGCAATGTCGCATTACCCGTATCTGCCTGCGCCGTCCGGGTGAGCGGTAGTACCAACACGCCAACCATTACCAGCAATCCCCACCATTTACCAACATGTGTATGCATCCAATTAATCCTTTCGTGCAATAGTGCCATTATACTGACGGAATTCGCCACGAGTGTTCCAAATTTGCGCACACGTTCACGATTCCTATTAGACTTGCATTAGATTTAACCTTTTTTCATTGACACCAGCAAACACAGTTTAGATAATACCCAATGTAGTGCAGATATGGTACCACGTCCGGTTTTTAGTCCACTACAGAAAGAGCATCAGAATATGAGTGATGATTTAACGTTCATTCCCCCCGTAGATCCCACGAAAACGCCTGCACCAGTGCCCATCCACGAAGTGCTTCCGCATACATTACCATTGATTAGCCTCAATGCAACCGTGGTATTGCCCTTTACGGTGATTAGTATCCCGCTCAATGATGAATTTGTGGCGGCTGCCGAAGCCAGCAAACAATACGACCGCCGCGTCATCCTCGCCATCCGCACGCCGAACAACGACGGCGACCAAACCGAATTGGTGTCGATTGGCACCATCGCCCGTATCGAACAAATCGGGCGGTTGCCGGGACCCAATGGCAACAACGGCATCGTGGTACGCGGGCTTAGTCGCGCCGAAATCCACGAAGTCGAAGTGTTTGGCGATGTTGCCATTGCTCGTTATGTCGACATCGAAGAACCATTCGAGGTCACTGCTGAATTTACCCAACTCAAAATGGAAGTACATGCGGCTATCGATGCCGTCCTCGAATTGCGCTCCGAAATCCCCCAAGAGATCCGCAACTTCGTACGCAATATCGAAGACCCCCGTCAGCTCGCAGACAACACCGGTTACTCCCAAGAATACACCCTCGAAGAGCGCATTACGCTCCTCACCACCATCGATGTCAGCGAGCGTTTACTGTTTGTGCGCGACGCCTATCGCAAGCTCCTCAACCTACTCCAAGTGCAACAGCGCATTCGCCAAGAAGTCGAAGATGGCACCGCCAAACAACAACGTGAATTCTACTTGCGCCAACAATTGCGCGCCATCCAAAAAGAACTCGGCGAAGACACCGAAGAGCTCGACGATATCGAAACCTTGCGCACCCGCTTGAGCGAAGCCAACCTGCCCGAAGCTGCCCGCAAAGAAGCCGACCGCGAATTGTTGCGCTTACAACGCATCGGTACTTCTTCGCCCGAGCACCAGATCATCCGCACCTACCTCGAATGGGTGGCTGATTTGCCGTGGCACAAACTGAGCGGTAATACCATCGACGTCGCCCACACCCGTGCCGTCCTCGATGCCGACCACTATGGGCTCAGCAAAGTCAAAGACCGCATCCTCGAATATTTAGCGGTACGCCGCCGCCGCAGTACCCAGCCTACCGGTGCGGGTGAGCGTAGTCGTGAGCCGATTTTGGCGTTGATTGGCCCCCCAGGGGTCGGCAAAACCAGCCTCGGCCAATCGATTGCCAAAGCCCTCGGGCGTAGCTTTGTACGCATGAGCCTCGGTGGCGTGCGCGACGAAGCCGAGTTGCGCGGCTTCCGGCGCACCTATATCGGCTCCGCTCCTGGCCGCATCATCCAAGAATTGCGCCGCGCTGGGGCGTCTGACCCCGTCATGCTCCTCGACGAAATCGACAAGTTGGGCAACGACTATCGTGGCGACCCCGCCTCGGCGTTGCTCGAAGTACTCGACCCCGAACAAAACAATACCTTCACCGACCACTACCTCAACATACCATTCGACCTCAGCAATGTCTTTTTTATTGCCACCGCCAACACCGCTGATACCATTCCGATGGCGCTGCGTGACCGTCTCGAAATCATCGAGTTGAGTAGTTATGTCGAAGACGAAAAAATCGCCATTGCCAATCAACACCTCATCAACAAACAACTACACACCAACGCCCTCGAGACCAGCGATGTCAGCATTACCACTGAAGCCATCCAAATGCTGGTACGCAGCTATACCCGCGAATCAGGCGTGCGTGGTCTCGAACGCCAAATCGGCAATGTGCTCCGCAAAGTGGCCCGTACCCTCGAAGAGCACCCCGATACCATTACACCCATCGTCATCGACACCGCCTGGCTCATCAATGCCCTAGGACAACCACGCTTTTTCAATGAAGACCGTGAAAAAATCGCCCAACCAGGTATTGCCACGGGTTTGGTATGGACTGCCGTCGGCGGCGATATCATCTATGTCGAAGCCAATATCATGACAGGGAGCAAAGAGCTCCGCATTACCGGGCAATTGGGTGATGTCATGCGTGAAAGCGCCGAAACAGCCTTGACCTGCATCAAAAGCCGCAGTCAAGCCCTCGGGATCCCGGACAATTTCTTTGACAGCCATGCCATCCACATCCACGTCCCTGGTGGCGCCGTCCCCAAAGATGGTCCGTCAGCAGGGATTACCCTGGCGTCAGCATTGGCATCAGCAGCCACCGGGCGACTGGTGCGTGATGATATCGCCATGACTGGTGAAATCACCTTGCGTGGTCGAGTATTGCCGGTTGGTGGCATCCGCGAAAAACTCCTCGGCGCCTTCCGCACTGGCATCCGCACCATCGTCTTATCGCGCCGCAATCTCATCGATGCCGACGAATTACCCGCCGATATCCGCGCCCAAATGACCATCATCCCCGTCGATACCCTCGACGAGGTATTGGCCATCGTGTTGTTACCATTGACGACAGTGACGCCAGTTACCGCACCGTTTGTGTCAGTCTAATCATTCAAAACGCGCTCGCATGGATTATTACAATCCATGCGAGCGCGTTTTTGCGGCAAACCCAACGCATGCGCATTTACGAATCTTCGACTAATTCGTATACTTGGCCACCAGCATAATCTGCTACATAGACCCGACCAGCGCCATCACTCCCAAACGAAGAAATCTGGATGGTTGTATCGAGTACGATTGTTTGCCCTTGCATGCGATCATAGCGATAAATCGTGCCTGCACAAAAATCTGCGTAAATCAGGGCATCATCAAGTGAAGGTAATGCCGGATTGGCCACATACAGGCCACCAGTAATCGAACAATGCCCCTCTGTATGTGGGTATGTGATTACTGGGCCAGTCATTCCCAACGACGAACACCCCTCACCCACCAAACAGTCATTCCCTTCACGCACACTCCAACCAAAATTCGCCCCGCCTAATTGTGAAACAGCCAGCACATTGAGCTCTTCAACACGATTTTGGCCCACATCCGCGATAAACAGCTGTGACTGTCCGTCAAAGCCAAATCGCCATGGGTTGCGCAACCCAATCGCCCATACCTCGGGCAACCAGTCAGCCTGCACCGGTTGACCAACTGGGATGGTATATGCCGCACCAGGGTCTCGGACATCAATGCGCAATATCTTACCAAGCAATGTCCGTGGATTTTGTCCATTTTGGAGTGGATCATTACCCGACCCACCATCGCCGGTACCAATGTAGAGCAACCCATCTGGACCAAACACAATATGCCCACCGTTGTGATTTGCAAAGGGTTGTGGGACGGCAATCACCAACGTCATGTCATTTAAATCAGGTACGCCGTTCTGTAGCGGGATCCGACTCACTACCGTCGCATAATCGTCAACGCGGGTATAACTGACAAACAGCGTCGCGCCATCAGGGCTAATGGCGACGCCCAACAATCCCCGTTCAGAACTGTTTTGGGCAATCAGTGACTGCATATCGAGCCATACCCGGCCATCGGCTAGTGCGACAATTCGTCCTTGTTGTGCGATGACCGCTGCGCTCCCATCAGGTAACCCAAATATCAGGCCAGGCTTGGGAATCTGGGAGCGCACCAATTCGAGCCGGATGCGCGCTGGCGTTGCGGTGGGTGATTGATAGTCTCGTGGAGCGGTCGGCGTCGCAGGCTGACAGCCACTCACAAGCAATACCACTACCAGCCATATCGATAATCGAGTCATCATTCTTGGATCTGCTTGCTGTCACGCGCTGATTCAGCAGGCAATTCAGGCGCTTGTACCGCAACCAAGCGGTGCTCTTTGACACCGTGGCGCCGGTACTCACGAATCGACCAAATTAAAGCGACAACTGCAATACCATCATCAACCAATCCAAACGGCGGTGGCAAGATTACATTATCGAGCCAATTAAACGGCGAAAACTCATAGGCCAGACAGGCCACCGCAATCACGATACAAGCAATTTTAGGTAACGGTTTTTTGGTAATCATCATACTCCTTACGCCGCCTCACCGACATGTTCCCACAGCATATCCCGATTGCGCCAACAGCACATGCGGTTTGCGTGGGAATGAATTGTTACCGTATCATCATAGCGTACCGTGGACTACCACAACACAAATCCTCTACTACAATCATTGCAGTAGAGGATTTGTGTTACTTGTTACCAATTACGAACGAGGTGGGGTCACATCACGGGGGTCAGGACTATTGCCTATGTTGCGCTTGCGAAATTCGTTGACAGCCCACATCAACAACATCGTCGCTCCAGCTTCGTCGAGATTACCAATGATTGGCATATTATCAGGAATAAACTCAATGAAACCACCGGTAGGGTTCGCCAAATAAATCACACTAAATACTGCTGCCAAAAGTATAACCGGTATGGGCGCAGGGCGTTTCACTGTCATGACGATATTCCTTTTCAATAAAAACGAACACTGCACAGACGTTATGGCAGTGAGATTGGTTGCACAATTCAATCGTTCGCAAAAATCACGTTATACTACATGCATACATATATTTTTTCAATGGAGTAGTTACATTATGGATATGGCAACACAACGAGTCATGGTGATTTTTGCGCATCCTGACGATCCTGAATTTATGGTTGGCGGCACGATGGCTAAATGGGCCCGTGAAGGCGCCCATATTTGCTATGTATTCATCACCGATGGTAGTGCCGGAAGCAATGACCCCACCATGCGCAAAGCAGACTTAATCGCCATGCGCCAACGCGAACAACGTGGTGCATGTGATACTGCTGGCGTCAAAGATATTGTCTTTATGGGCTATACCGATGGCGAATTACAACCAACCTTGCAATTACGCCGCGATTTAACCCGTCTTATCCGGCGCTTCAAACCAACCATTGTAGTCTGTGGCGATCCTACCTCGTGGTTTTATGGCAACGGCTATATCAATCATCCCGACCACCGAGCAGCAGCCACTGCAGCCCTCGAAGCGGTTTTTCCTGCGGCAGAAACGTTGCCGATTTTCCGTGAATTACTCGACGAAGGCTTACCACCGCACAAGGTGAAACAAGTCTGGATTAACGGCCACCCCAAGCCCGACACCTGGGTCGATATTAGTGCCGATCTCGAAACCAAAATCGCCGCCTTGCGCCACCATGTCAGCCAAGTCACCGTTGGTGACGGCGACTTTATCCGCAAATGGGCTGCCGAAGAAGGCGCGAGTGCAAATATGGCCTATGCCGAGCACTACAAAGTCATGAAGCTCGGCAACGAGGAGCAAGCATGACGCCATCATACCGTCACCAACTTGCCGAGAGTACCGCAATCATCGCAGCCATGCAGGTCCAAGCTGATGCGGTCGAACAAATTGCGGATGTGATTGCCCAAAACGTCCTCGCCGGGCATACCTTGTTTACGTGTGGGAATGGTGGCAGTGCTGCCGATGCCGGGCATTTTGCCGAAGAGCTCAGTGGGCGCTACCGTAGCAATCGCCGCGCCTTGCCCGCCCAATCACTCAGCATCGACGCCTTGGTCATCACCTGTATCGCCAATGACTTCGGCTACGATGCTGTCTTTGCGCGCCAACTCGAAGCCCTCGGGCGGGCCGGAGATTTGTTATTTGTACTGAGTACGAGTGGTAATTCGGCTAGTATATTGGCGGTACTCGAGACTGCCCGCACCAAAGGCATCACCACCATCGCCATGCTCGGCAAAGGGGGCGGCCAGGCGGCAGGGCGGGCAGATTACCAAATCATCGTGCCATCCAACGATTCGGGGCGCATCCAAGAAGCGCATATGCAAGTTATTCATTACATTTGTGAAGTTATCGAACAGCGATGCCAATAACACGTCGAACTTTTTTCAAAACACTCGCCACGAGTAGTGTCAGTAGCATACTTGCGGCCTGTAACGTGTCGCAATGGGGGAGTAGCGCACCGAGCTTGGGGTTGCAGCGGCCATTTGTGGTTTGGACCCAACAAAACTGCCTCGATGCGCCCCTCGCCCGCTGGCGCCGGCTAAACTCCCGGATTGAAATCAATCGGATTGCAGTCGCCCCCGGCGACATCCAATCACGCGTTGGCGCAGCACTCGCAGGCCGCGAAGCAATGCCCGATGCGCTTGTCGCCGACAGCGCAACACTAGGAGCGCTACAGCGCCCTGGTGTTTTTCGCTTGTTGCCGCAATTTAGCCAATTTCAAAACGACATGGCACCGGTCAGTATCGCGCAATGTAGCGACCCGAGTACCCAATTGTTTGCATTGCCACTCACCGTCAATCCCTATGGCTTGTGGTACCGTAGCGATTTGTTCCGTCACGCCAACCAAGTCAGTCGGCCCGACAATGTCGCGGCAGCAATTGGGACAACTTGGGACACATTTTTGACGTTTTGTGATGCCATTAACGCCAACACGCCCAATGTTTCAATCGTCGCCGATATCATTGATGATTTATTTGTTCCCATGCAATATCAATTGCATACACACGACACCACCAATAAGTCATTTGGTGAACAATATCGTGAAAGTGTCACTATCGCGACTACCTTCCAGCAACGTGGCTATGCTGGAGCGGCAACCCGCGCGTCGGGGAGATGGTTTGACTTGCTCCAACGTGACCAAATCGCCATGGTGATGGGGGGCAGTTGGTTACAATCTGCGTTAGCACGGACCGTCCGCACTGACGAATTCCCCTGGCGGCTGGTGCCACCGCCCGGCGGGTGGATTGCCGGTCCGGGGCTCGCAATTGCCATCCCTGAACAGAGCAACCAAGTCGATACTGCCTGGCAATTTGCCCTTGCGCTTGCACATGATGCAGAGCTCCAATTAAGTCTAAGTGACGCCAATGTGACGATTCCCGCATTGATGAGCACCTATACTGACGGACGGTTTCTCCGCACCGAACCATTTACTGGTGGGCAATATATTGGCAAATTATGGACTACTGCCGCCACCACCATGCACGACCAATCCATAACTCCACAACGATATACCACACAACAAAAAATATTGACAATAGTACGTAAGGCGCTTGTTGATCAAACACCGCTCGATGCCATACTCAGGCAAATTGATTCAGCATAGTAATCGTACATTATAAATATTTTGCATAAAATTTGTCAAATTTTATTCGCTTGAATGTTGTTTTTTTCATTACAAAAAAACAACATCAACCAACATAATTACGCATATAAACACACTGTAAGACAGGTTTTCATTTTAAAAATCAATGTAAAATCACAACCCAATTACACTCGTGATGAATAGTACAAAAAATGAATATAAACAATGCTTTGACAAATAAAAAAAATAGCGTATAATCCTGTTATCACTTATTAGCGTTATCAATTATTTTTGATTTCGAAAAGCACCAAACCATAGTGTTTTTTAGGAACAAAATATGTGGTACACCAAGGTAAGTGACAGATGAATAGTAGGTATGGTATCGACCGTACCGGCAACGCGGTAGCGTTGTTTCTTCCAATGTAGGAGGATTAAATCCATGGGCAGTAACGACAAGTCACTTTCGCGTCGTCGGTTCCTGCGCTTTGCTGCAGCCGGTCTCGGTGCAGCCAGCGTAGCCGGTGTGCTCGCAGCCTGTGGCGCAGCCGCGCCCGCAGCAGACGGCACCGCCGCAGAAGCACCCAAAGCACCCGAAGAGGGTAACAAGGTCGTGGTAGAGCTCGATTTCTGGTACTGGGATGGTTCGGGCCAGCTCTGGGCTGACGCGTACAACAAGTTGAACCGTGGCGCAAAGGTGAATTTCATCAATACACCATTTGCTGACACGCACGACAAGTTGCTCACCTCGTTCGCTTCAGGCACTGGCGCACCCGACATTGCAGCCCTCGAAATCGGCCGCATTGGTGGTTTCACTGCCAAGGGTGGTTTGGCTGACCTCAAGTCAGCTCCGTTCGATGGTAGCAAGTACGAAGCCGACATGGTGAAGTACAAGTGGACCCAGGGTTCATCCGAAGACGGTCGTTTGGTTGCCATGCCTTGGGACATCGGTCCTGCCGGCGTATGGTACCGCACCGACGTGATGGAGAAGTTGGGTTTGCCAACCGAACCAGAAGCCATCGAAGAATTGATTTCACACACCAAGGGCAAGACTTGGGAAGATTTCTTTGCGTTGTCACAACAAGTCAAAGAAAAGAGCGGCGGCAAGGTCAAGATGGTTGCTGACGCAGCCACCGACATCTATGGTGGTGCATTGCGCCAAGGCGGCGAAGGCTACTTCGAAGGCATGAAGCTCATGATCGAAGAAAAAGCCACCCGCCCAGCTCAATTGGCTGCCGACTACCGCAAGCAAGAGCTCGACGCCAACATCGGTTGGTGGGGCGCTGACTTCGCAGCTGGTGTCAAAAACGATGCATTCGCCGGCATGGTTATCGCTTGTTGGATGCAAAGCGGTTTGAGCCGCGACCAGCCACAAGTGAACGGCAAGTGGCGCGTCGTACCAGCTCCAGAAGCCAGCTACAACTGGGGCGGTTCGTTCTGTGCCATCCCCGAACAAAGCAAGAACTCAGAAATGGCTTGGGACTTCTTGCAATGGGCCTGCTGTACTGCTGAAGGTCAAAACACCGTGTTTAAACCAACCGGTATTTTCCCAGCATACAAGCCAGCCTGGGCTGATCCGTTGTATGACGAGCCAGTTGAGTTCTTTGGTGGCCAACGCGCATACCGCATGTGGGCAAACATTGCCGACAACGTTGCATCAATCTCACGTAGCCCATACGACCTCCAAGCCGACGACATTGTCAACGCCGAAATGGCCAAGGTAATGAAGGAAGGCAAAGACCCAGTCCAAGCCATGGTGGATGCCGAAGCTGCAGCCCTCAAGGCCATCGAAGGCTCAACCAATTAATCCTGGTTTTGCTCATGGGAGAGGCTCGCAAGAGTCTCTCCCATCCTATAAAAAATCTCCCCTAACCCTAAACTAAATGAGGTGCACATGGCTACAACGACCTTTACTGTTGCCGAGCAAAAGGCACAAGATCGGCGTACCAGGCGCAAAGAAGCCAAACGTAATGTTTGGGCATATGTATTTGTCGCCCCATTCTTTTTCCTTTACTCGATATTTGGTTTGTTCCCATTAGTCTATGGTATGTGGCTATCACTCCATCAATGGGATGGTATTTCAAAGATGAAGTGGGTCGGGCTACTGAACTACGTCAAACTTTTCACCGTAGACGATGTATGGTGGAAGGCGATTTACAATACCATCTGGTTGTTTGCTGGGGCGACGGTACCACAGTTGTTGTTTGCCTTGATTTTGGCATTTATCATCAATAGTGGCTATATTCGCTTCAAAGACTTCTTCCGGGCAGCTTATTTCATGCCATTCGTGGCATCAGCAGTTGCGGTCGGTATTTTGTTTTCGTCGTTGTTCGGTTTGCAATACGGCATGTTCAATTACTTCTTGTCGTTTTTAGGGATCGAAAAAATCGACTGGCTTGGTTCAGCGCTTTGGCTTAAACCCTCGATTGTCATGGTCACGATTTGGCAATGGACCGGGTATTCGATGATTATCTTTTTGGCGGGGTTGCAATCAATCAATCCAGAACTATACGAAGCAGCCCGCGTCGATGGAGCCGATACGTCTGATGTGTTTTGGAAGATTACCATGCCGTTGATGCGGCCGGTGATTTTGTTCCAAGTAGTCACATCGATTATTGGCGCCATGCAAAACTTTGACATTCCCGTCATGCTTGCAGGCGGCACGCAATCATCAGCACCTGGTGGTACTGACCATGCGGGTCTGACTGCCATGATGCAGCTCTACTGGTCGGCCTTCAAATACAACACAGGTTCAAAGAGCGGGTTTGGGTATGCGTCAGCAATGTCGTTTATCTTGTTCTTTATGATCGTCACGTTCTCGTATCTCTATAACCGTGCCAACGGTCGGAATTTGACAGAGGATTAAAACAATGGCGACAACAACAATGACTCGTAACCGGCGCGGTCGCGATCGATTTGCTGGGCCCGTGGTAATGACATTTCTCTATGCATTCCTTGCGATATTTGCCGTAGCATCGGCGTTCCCGTTTTACTACATGTTGGTGACGGCAACCTACCGCACCGTCGACATTTTGCGCATCCCGCCACCGATTTGGTTTGGCAGTGCCTTGATGCAAAACTACACCCAACTCCTCGAAAAAGGCAGTTTGCCCTATTTTTGGACGTCAGTCTATAATAGCGTTGCGATTGCCTCGGTACACACCATTGCGGTGTTGTTCTTTTGTTCGTTGGCTGGGTATGGGTTTGCCAAATTCCGCTTCCCCGGTCGCGATGGCATGTTTACCTTTTTGCTGGCAACCCTGATGGTACCGGGCGCACTCGGGCTCATCCCCTCGTTTATTGTCATGCGTTCTTTGGGTTGGATTGAGACGTGGTATCCCTTGATTGTGCCCGGTATGGCCAATGCCTTCGGGATTTTCTGGATGCGTCAATACATCGAAAGTGCCATCCCCAACGAAATGATGGACGCAGCCCGCATTGACGGCGCCAAAGAATTCCGAATTTTCTGGGCAATTATTTTGCCCGTAATTGCACCAGCGCTCGGCGCGCTTGCGATTTTGACGTTCATGGGTAAATGGAACGAATTCCAATTCCCATTGCTGATCCTCAAAGATCAGTTTACCTATACCCTTCCAGTGGCACTTAGTACCTTGCGGTCACTGCGTGGTACCGAAATCGGCGTGCAAATCCTCGGATCGAGCATTGCCATTGTCCCGATTTTGACGGTATTTGTGATGGCCTCACGCCAATTCATGTCCGGCTTAACCGCGGGTGCAGTAAAGTAACGTTTATGGCACACCAAACACTCATTCCGGTGGTATTCTGCGCATCACTACTGCTTATGGCATGTAGTGGTGCGCAAAATATCGCAATCCCCACCCCTGCGCCGATTGCCGCAACCACATTGACACACACGCCATTTA
>CAISXI010000227.1 GCA_903889425.1 uncultured Roseiflexaceae bacterium
AACGCCGCAATCTGGGAAGGGGTCGCCACCCCACTCATGATTTCGTTCATGGCTGCGGCAGATTCTGCTTCGTCGAGATTATGCCGGCCTACCAAACGAATAATACTGTCGCGGATCGACATGCGCTCCCCCTTTGTATTTGCTAGCTAGCCAAGTAATACCAATAATGCCACCCCGATACTGACCACGGTGGCCCCAATCAACCGCGTTGACCCAAATGATTCTTTGAGCCACAACCACCCGACAAGCCCGGCAAGCACGATGCTGATTTCACGCATGGCTGCCACGTAACTCACTGGTGCTTTGGCATAACTCAACAATATCATCATGTACGACACAAACGACAACCCGCCAATCAGTGCCGCCCGCGGGAATTCGGCGCGCACCAACGCCCAGCTTGGCCGTTGCTTCCACAGCGTAAATGGCGCCATACACGCCGCAGTACACACCATACACACCGAATAATAGGCCAAGGTATCGCCGTTACGGGCCCCAAAGGCATCGATAATGGTATACCCCGATATGGCGAGGGCGATAATCAATGGCAACCACGGCATCCGCCACGGTAATCCCGGTGCCCGATGGCGCACCCCAATCCAAATCGTCCCCGATGTAATCACCAGCACTGCCACGATTCCCCCGGCGTGCATTTGGTCGCCTAACCAGATATTCGCCCAAATCGCCGACAGTAACGGCGCCACCCCACGCGCAATCGGATACAACACACCGAGGTCGTAATTGTCATACCCGTACGCCAACAAAATATAATAGAGCGCTTGGAATACGGCACTCGCCATGGCAATCAGCCACACATGGCTATCAACCCGTGACCACGCCCATGGCAGCATCACCAATCCTGCACAACTAACCGCCAACAATGTCGATACTTGGCGATTGACAGACCCTTTGAGTAACAGATTCCAGCCGACATGGATGCAGGCGGAGCAGACAATAAAGGCGACAATCGTTATTGGCACAGTATTAGTGAGCCTTTCGCATCAGGGTAGTCACTAGATCGAGTGGCATTGCCGTGGCAATGCGCCCATTATACCCCACCATAGTTTGGGCAGCGCACAACGCATTGCCAATCGCTTCTTCCACGGCGTCTGCCACGCCATGGAACAAGCCATTCATGGCGACGGGCGGCACGACACTAATTTGTTCGAGTCGATTGATGTCGTCGTGGAGATGATTGCCCGTGCTAAACGCCACAAAAATATCCCCACTGCCGTTATGCCCGTAGCCACCCACGCGCCCCAGTCCCACCGTGGCTCGTTGTGCCAAGCGGTCACACCCAGTGGCCGTGAGTGGCGCATCAGTGGCAATGATGACGATAATCGAGCCATCGCCACTCACCACCTCGGTGCGGGCACTCGGTACCACGTCATAGCCGATACTGCGTCCGACGGGCACCCCGTCGATGCGCAAATCTTCGCGGGTGCCGTAATTGGTTTGTACCAAAACCCCCACCGTGTATTGCTGACCGGCACAGGCCACCACTCGTGATGAGGTGCCCGTGCCTCCCTTGAATTCGTGACAAATCATGCCCGTGCCACCACCCACGTTGCCTTCGGCAATCGGGCCACTTTTGGCGTCAGCGAGGGCCCTGAGGAATTGTGGCCGCCCCACTAATTCACCTACGCGATCACTCAACCAGCCGTCGTACGTCTCGGCAATCACCGGCAGCAAAAAACTATCGTTGTAACCTGAGGTAATCGCATGCCACGACATGGCGTCCCAAACTGCCCCCACCCACGGTGTGGCGGTGATGGCAATCGGGTTGTAGAGTAGTCCCGATTCTTTGAGCCAGGCTACACCGGTGACTTCGCCACAGCCATTAAACGAGTGGTAGCCCCCAAACACTGGCTCCTGCCAACTCTGCTCGCCCCGCGGCAAAATCACGGTGACTCCGGTACGGGCGACGTGGGGTGCGTCACTGATGACCGTGTCGTACCCCACCAATACCCCTGGTACATCGGTAATGGCGTTGTATGGGCCAGTGGGCAAGGTGCCGATTTGGATGCCTAAATCACGTAGTCGTGGCATGGTGTGTTCCTTTATGGTTGGGTGGTGCGGCGTTGGCGCCATTCGGGGGCGAGTATACTCATGACAATGTCGTTTCCACGCACGCCGTCGCGATAATCACTGGCGCGCAAGATGCCTTCTGGTTGGAACCCAACGCTGGTATAGAGTTGGCGTGCTTGATGGTTGCGTTCGAGCACGGTTAATCCGACGCGGTATAAATTGAGCTCATCAAAGGCATAGCGCAAAATGAGCTCCATCCCGTCGCGCCCATAGCCTTTGCCACGGTCGGTACTGTTGCCAATCGCAATCCCCAACATGGCAGTTTGTAGATTCCAGTAAATATCGTAGAGCACTACATAGCCCACTAAGCGGTCGTCACTCAAGGTGCGTAGCCGGAAGTGGGTGGAGTTGTGACTATGTCCACCACCAAAATGTGATTCAGCTACTTCTTGTTCGTTGAGTGGGCGGGCAGGTAAAAACTCTTGACGGCGCAAAAAATCGGCGTCGGTACTCCATTGCGCCACAATCGTCAAATCATCGGGGGTGGTGGCAGCGAGACGCACTAGGCGCCCGGTGAATAATGAATCGCTCTGCGTCATAGACCATTCCTGTTGGTTTGGGATTGTGTCTCATTATTCTGCCACAAATTGCACATAATCCCAAATAATCGCTTGCGGTTGGCCCCGTAAGCGTCTGATGACGTCAGTGGTGCGGTGGCGAAACGTATCGAGGGCGGCAGCGGCTTCACGCACATCGTCAGCATAAATATGCCCCCGCACCCCGTCGCTGCGGAGCTGTAATGGCGAACAGTGGATGCGGGGGTGGTGGCTGGGTAATTGCTGCCAGCAGGTTTTGATCATCCGCAGGTACAGACTATCTGCCCGCAGCATCGGGAAGTCTACCCCGAAATCCAGCACCACCCGCCAGCGTTGCGACTGTTCCATCAACGTACTCCTTTCGTGTCATCAATTACGGGGTATAACCGTGTGATGACCGCAAAAAGGTACGCTGGTGGCTGATTTAGTGGGTGCTTTTGCTGTTTTGGCGTAAAAACCAGGTCAGTGCTGCGATGACAAGGGCGATTGGGGCCCCAATCCGCAATAAATCGCGATCGCCGTCCCAACTCACGACGTGCCCGAGAAATATTACCGACATCAACACGATAATTACACTGGTCAGTTTGTTTTTGAGGTCGTCAAGATTCCGGATGGAGAGCCAACTTGGCAACTCGAGGCGGTCATCGACAAACAATTCATAGAGCCCAAGCGCCATGATGTAACAGACAGTTGCGAGCAGGAATGTATCGAGTGCCTCAATGAAGCCAAAGGTCAGTTTTTTGCCGATTCCTTCGTATTCTTGTGCGGCCAAGATTGTTGAAACGAGGTGGTACACATCCCAAACGCCGTAAAACAATAATGTGACCATGCCAACGAATGAGCCGAGGACAGCCAACCCGACCAGATAGCGGCTTTTGGAAAGAAGTTTTGAAATGAAAAGTGTCACAAATCTGCTCCTTCGTGGTGATGTTTGTTGAGCCGTTGTGCTAACCGGACTTTGACTGCCGGCCATTCACGGTCAAGAATCGAATAAAAAAACGAATCGCGGATGCTGCCATCTGGAGTAATGATGTGGTTGCGCAAACATCCTTCATACGTAGCCCCTAACGCTTCGAGTGAGCGTTGCGCCCCTTTGTTGTTGGCGTTGGTTTTGATTTGCACCCGGATGCAGTTGAGTGATTCAAAGGCATAGGTCAGCATCAGTAATTTGACGGCGACATTGGTGCCGTCACCGTGGACGTGGGGGTTGAGCCACGTGCCCAATTCGACACTACGATGCGCTGGGCGCAAATCGAGGAAGCGCGTCAAGCCTACAATCGTATCGTCGTGTTGACGCACGATGACATAGGGCACTTCGAGCCCTGCGTCACGGCGGCGGATGATTTCGCTGATATGCGCATCCATCCCCGCCGGGGTATCGGCGGGGGCAAACAAAATATAATCCCAAATCCGGGTATCGGCCCCGGCGGCAATTAGCCCAGCGCGATGCGCACTGTAGTCGAGGGCGTCGAGGCGGATTTGCGTCCCTATAAATTGCTGAGCTTGAATCCAGGCATTCATCGCTACCACCTTTTGTGGGGTTAGGGGACCATTTGGTCGGGGGTATGCCCGCGTGCTTGGATTTCGCGTTGATATGGGCGCAACTCAATCCATGGTGCTGGCACTGGGTCCGGCCGGCGTGGCATCACCCGCCCATTGAGGATGGTTTGTTCGCAACGCAACAATTGACTCCCCGTGCGACTCGCCATGGCAATATCATAAAAATGAAACTCGCCTTGGTGCAGGCGCAACAACGCCACATCAGCATAGGCGCCTACCTGTAACGTCCCCACATCGGGTAAGCCCAGGATCTGGGCGGGGCGTGATGTCACCGCCTGTACCACCGTTTCGAGGGGTACATTCATGGCTAGGAATTTGCTCATACAAGTCGGCAAATCAAACATCGGACCATGCACGCTCAATTGATGCATGTCGGTTGAAATGACATCGGGCGTGAGTCCCGCCGCCAGCATCCCTTCGGCCACCGCAAAGTCAAACGACCCTGCCCCATGCCCTACATCGAGGATGACGCCCCGTTGGGCGGCAGCCACAATACTGGCATGGGGGCGTTGATCGCCGGCGGTGACGCGCATGGTGCCACCGGTGAAGCAGTGGGTCAAAATATCGCCTGGTTTGAGGAATTCAAGCACGGCATCGAGCTCGGGCGGCCCCGACCCGATATGCACCATCAACGGCAAACCGCAACGGTCGGCGGCTTGGCGGGCTAGGCGCAGGGGCTCGAGTCCATTATCACCGACGGTTTTGCCCTCAATGCGGGCTTTGATGCCGATGATGATGTCACGGTGCAAATCAACCATGCGGCAGCATAAATCGACGTCGCAGTTTTCGATGTTGAAATGTTCACCAAACGGTGCCGTCAACCCAACCCCCGAGATATTGAGGAAGGTGACAATCCGCACGTCGCATTGGCGCATCACAAATTCCCGCAGACCAGCAAAGTTGTAGGCGCCCGCCGACCCGACATCGACCCAGGTCGTGACGCCACTGCGGGCGGCTATGGCATCGGGCTCGATCCCCCAATAGGTGACGCCGTGGTAGACATGGGTGTGGACGTCGATCAAGCCTGGGAGCACCAGCAACCCGCTGGCGTCGATGACGTGGCGGGCGCTTTCGGGTGCGATGTGGGGGGCCACGGCGGCGATGCGGTCACGCCGAATCGCCACGTCGTAACGACCGTTGCGATTGGTACTAGGGTCAATGACGGTGCCACCCCGGATGAGCGTGTCGTACATGCTTAGGCTCCGAGGTAGGCGATAACGTCGATTTCGACCATGAAGCCGTCGAGTTGGCTGCCTACGGTGGTACGCACTGGTTTGGGGTCGGGGAAGTAGCTGGCATAGACCACGTTGTAGCGATCAAACAACGCCATGTCAGACAAATGCACGGTGGCTTTGACCACATCGCTCATTTCGGCGCCGGCAGCTGCGAGTAGGAGTTTGATGTTTTCGAGGGTGCGGGCAGTCTGTTCTTCGATGGTAGTGCCGACGATTTCGTTGCTGGCTGGGTCGATGGGGGCTTGTCCCGACACAAACACGAAATCGCCGACGCGGAGCACCGGTGAATACGCACCACCAGGCTGGGGGCCGTTTTTGACATGAACTGCTTGTTTGGGCATGATGATGCCTTTCATTGGTAGTAGTTGCGTGTATCGGTGTGATTACAATGTTGATTATACCAATACTCTGTCACACGCTTCTTTCTTTGCACCCTACTGGTATGGAATAGCGGCGTATGGGCGCAAGAGCAACCGCTAGCGTCATTGCAAGGGCGCTAGCGGTACAGTGTAATCTTTTTGGTTTTTTGAAAAAACATTATGCCAGCAACACCACAAACGGCGTATTGTCGGCTGAGATAACGGCGTATTCGGGAAAAAAACCGGCCCGTTGCCAGGCTGCTAGTGCCGCCAAATGCATGCTGGGGATGCTGGCGCGTAGGCGCTTGTCTGGGTGGATTTTTTTGGCATGGGCAACTACTTGTGTGATAAAGCCATAGCCTCGGCGTTGCCCCAACAAATCGGGGTGTAACCC
>CAISXI010000228.1 GCA_903889425.1 uncultured Roseiflexaceae bacterium
CGGGCCGTCAACCGCGACGACATCGTGCAGGGTGCCGTTGGACTCGGCGTCGAAGTCGATGCCTTGATTGCCGAAGTGATTACCGCCCTCAGCGCCCGCGCCCCCGAATTAGGCATCGCCGGTGTAGCGGCGTAAACTGGTTTTTTGGAGTGAACCCCCGCAGGTGGACGCCTGCGGGGGTTTATCTGTTTATATTGAATCAGTCCGGTAGTGGCAGCCGCGGCTTTTGCGGTTGTGGCGGGCGGCTTGGGCAATCACCAGCCCGATTTCGACGGCGTTGCGCAGACCAATCAGACCATCGTTGAGCTTGGTGGTGCGATAAAACATTTCGATTTCGTTTTGTAAGTGACGGAGCTCGCGGATAGCGCGTGACAAGCGCACGCCCGAGCGCACAATTCCCACGTAGTGCCACATGATATTTTGGATGGTCTGCATGTCGCCTTGGATCAAGGCGGGGTCAGATTCTTTGGTGAGCGTTGATTCATCCCAGCGTGGGATGCGTGCGGCATCGGGGCTGACATGGTCGTTGATGTGTTGCAACACATGTTCACCTGCCCGCCCCCCAAAGACCACCCCTTCCAGCAACGAGGTGCTGGCGAGGCGGTTGGCGCCGTGTAGACCGGTGCAGGCCACTTCACCCACCGCATACAAGTTTTTGATGGTGCTTTCGCCCCAGCTATTGACTGCCACCCCGCCACACGAATAATGCACCGCCGGCATCACCGGGATGGGTTGCTGGGTGATGTCGATGCCCACCCGCAGACATTCGGCATAAATGGTGGGGAAGCGTACTTTGATTTGCTCAGCGGGCATATGGCTGGCGATATCGAGGAGTACGTAGGGGTAGTCGTTGGCTTCGATTTCGTGGTGGATGGCCCGGGCTACCACGTCACGGGGGGCGAGGTCGCGCCACTGCGGGTCGTATTTGTGCATAAAGGGTTGGCCGTCGGGGGTCAACAAAATCCCCCCTTCACCCCGCACTGCCTCACTAATCAAAAACCCATAAGCACCTGTCACCGCCAAGGTGGTGGGATGGAATTGGATGTATTCGGCGTTGGTGATGCGGGCGCCGGCCCGATGTGCCATCGCCAAGCCATCGCCGCGGGCCCCGGCGGGATTGGTGGTGTTGCGGTAGATGCGCCCGATTCCCCCCGTGGCGAGGATGGTTTTGCGGGCGATGATGCGATGAACCACCTCGGCGGTGCGGTCAAATATATAGGCGCCGTGACAGGTCACGGGTTGGTAGGTGTCGAGGGGGTCGGGGGAATGGTGAGGGTAGGTAATCAAGTCGACGGCGGTGGCATTGGTCATCAACTCGATGTTGGGGTAGCGGCGCATGGCGGCGGTGAGGGCCTCGATGATACTGCGACCGGTGCGATCGCTGACATGCAAAATCCGCCGGCGCGAATGGGCGGCTTCTTGGCCGAGGGTTAACTCGCCGTCGGGCTCACGGTCGAAATCGACTAGCGCTTGTTGCAACAACAAGCGCTCGAGGCGGGCTGGGCCTTCGCTGGCCAAAATCGTGGCGGCTTCGGGTAGGGTGGCGCCGGCGCCGGCGGCGATGATGTCTTGGGCTAGCAGGGCTGGGCTATCATCGACGCCGCGGTATATAATCCCCCCTTGCGCCCAACGTGTGTTGGATTCGTTGGGGTCGGGCTCGCGCGTCATCACAACGATGCGCAGGGTGGGGTCTTGGGCGAGGGTGAGGGCGGCGGTGGCGCCGGCAATCCCCGAGCCGATGATGAGGACATCTGTGGTAATCATGCGTCGTTCTCCGCGCGAGCCCCTGCC
>CAISXI010000229.1 GCA_903889425.1 uncultured Roseiflexaceae bacterium
ACAAACACGACTTGCGGCGTACCTCCGCCAAGGCTGGTTGGAACCGTTTCATCTGGGACATGCGCGTCAAAGCCTTGCCCAAAATCGTCGGTAGCGACCCTATTGCCGGCTCACTCATGTACGGCCCCAAAGTGGCTCCTGGCCAATACATGGTCGAATTGACTGTCGATGGTCAAGTCGGTCGTCAACCCTTGACGATTGTAGCCGACGCCTATAGCGACGCATCCCAAGCCGACCTCGATGCCCAATTCGAGATGCTGATGCGCATTTATCATCGCACCGGTGATGCCGTCACGGCCATCAACCAGATGCGTGACGTCCGTGCCCAGCTCGACGGTTGGCACAAGCGGCTCGCCCGCAACCCCAAGACCGCCGCCTTGGCCGAGCAGGCTGCTTCCTTGCGCGACCAGGTATTGGCCGTCGAAAAGGAAATCCAAGTCCCCGACCTCAAGCCGGGCTGGCCTGGCCAAATGAACCATGGCACCAAGATGCTCGCCAAACTAGGCAGTATCGCCGATGCCGTGGCGGTAGGCAACTATCGCCCCACCGATCAGGCCGTGGCGGTATTTGACAGCTTGTCCGAGAACATCGACGAAGTCTTTAGTCGCATGCAGGGTTTGGTCAGTGGCGAGATTGCCGATTTTGGCAAAAAAGTATCGGCCGCTGGCGTGAATAGCGTGATTGCCTAAATCCGTTCGGTTGCGGAAGCGTCATCCCGCTGCATCGTATGATGCAGCGGGATGATTTGTTCTACCAAAAAACCTTACCGCCGGCCTTATACGATACCGCCTACTTTGCGTTGACACCAGGTATACATGGCGTCGTAGACCACGAATCCTTCGCGCAAAATACGCTCGTCGTCGTCGGGGTAGCGCCAGCTCAGTCCATCACACACGGCCCGCAAGCCGACGCCGGCGGGGTGGTTGTGTGGGCTTTGTTTGACGTCGGCGGTGCCCACAATCTGCCCCATCAGCACCAAAGCCGGGTCGCCGGTCAAATTGGCTTTGCGGATGAGTACTTCAAACGACGATTCGAGCCCTTCGCGGGTATAGTCGCTGCCCTCGACATGGAACAAAATCGCGCCGGCGCGCATTGCTTCTGCACTCAGATCTGCCCCATTACTAAAGACAAATTGGGGATTGTGATCAACAAAGCGATGAATCAACCATGCGCACCCGATGCGCCCTACTTTGATGTGTGATTTGGTGAGCCACTTCATGGTACTGCTCCTATTACGGATGGATTGCCTGTGTTATAACACGAACTGTGGACGAGCGTCATTGCATGACGCCCAGGGGATAGGGGAGCCGCAGCAGGCTGCGTCTGTACGGGGCGTCATTGCATGGCGCCCTGAGGGGATAGGGGAGCCGCAGTCATTGCATGGCGCCCGGATGATCATCGGGCAATTTTCCCCGGCGCGGAGATGCATATGTAGAAATGACAATTGAAAGACGTGCGCCGTGGATTAATCGCCCCTACTTCCTCCTTCACTTTATACTTCCTCCTTCCTCCTTCCTCCTTCTGTTATGGCATAATAGGCATATTTGGTAGCAACGATGGGGATGACGCTATGCAGGCCTTGGAACTCGCACACATTACCCTCGATTATGGGCGCCGGCGCGTGCTCTACGATTTGTCGTTGCAGGTGACCACCGGCCAAGTAGTGGTGGTGACCGGCAGTAACGGCAGTGGCAAAAGCACGCTGCTCCGGGTGATTGCTGGCTTGCAACGCCCCACTGCAGGTGCGGTGTGGTGTATTGCTGCCGGCGTGCGCTATGCGCCGATGCAGATGCGCCATGCCATCGGCTGGATGGCTCCTGATTTGATGCTCTACCGTGAACTCACCGGCCACGAAAATCTACGCTTTTTTGCGGATGTGCGGGGCATAACCATTACTGATGCCGCCATTGCCGATTTGCTCGCCGAGGTTGGTTTGGCGGGGCGTGGGGGTGACTTGCTCGCCACCTACTCATCGGGGATGACCCACCGTTTGCGCTATGCCTATGCCTTGCTCCATCAACCGGCGCTGTTGCTACTCGATGAGCCTAGTGTGATGCTCGACACCACGGGGCACGAATTGTTGGCGCGGGTGGTGGCGCGCCAACGCCAGCACGGTATGACGATTATCGCCACCAACGACGAACGAGAACGCCGCTTTGCGGATGTGTTGGTGGCATTAGAGGTGGCTGTATGATTGATGCACAGATTTGGCGTGCCACCCGGGCGATCTTTGTACGCGAATGGCGGAGTGAGCTCCGCAATCGCCAAGCACTGAATGCGGTGGCCTTGTTTGCGATTTGTAGTGTGGTGACGGTCAGCCTCGGGCTGGGACCCTTGATGCGGTCGGCCGATGTGGCCTTGGTGCATGCGGCGTTTTTGTGGATTGTACTGTTGTTTGCGGCCTTTACGGCACTCTCACGGGTGTTTGTAGTCGAAGAAGAACAACGCACCGCTGCCGCCTTACGCCTAGCTGCGCCACCAATTGCCGTCTATTTGGGCAAGCTTTGTTTTAATTTGGTGCTGTTGTTGGGCTTGACCATCCTCGTGGCTGTGTTGGCGATTGTGCTGTTGAATATTCGGGTTGGTGCGTATGATTTGTTGATTGGCATGTTGTTGTCGGGGGCATTGGCCTTGGTGGCGGGTACGACTCTCGTGGCGGCGATTATTGCCCGCTCGAGTTCGCGGGGGGCCTTGTTTGCGGTATTGTCGTTGCCCATCCTCATCCCCATGTTGGTGACAGCGGTGCGGGGGACTGCCTTGGCGTTTGCCGGGGTGAGCTGGGAGCGGG